>CAZJCN010000093.1:0-9648 GCA_964544195.1 uncultured Phycisphaeraceae bacterium
TGCCCTGATCCTGCGATTGGGCCTGATCGGAAGAACCGCTCCCGCCGGATTGCCCCTGCTCTTTTGCCGCGGCGATGACCTGGTCGAGCTTGCGCAGGATAGATTCCTGTATGCGTTGTGTTTCGATGCCGGGGTCAAACAATCGTCCGAGCCGGCGTGACACCTGGTCCATCTCCATGACCGCCTGCTCGAAAACATCCGCGGCATCCGCCTCCCGCAACGACTCGGTGACCGACTCCGTCATGGTTTCGCGGGTATCCGGCGAAGGTGTTTCGGAGTCGGGTTGTTCCGGTGTGTCTACGGTTGGCTCAGACGGTGTCAGGTCAAGCAATTCATCCAATGTGGGCTGGTCCGTCTGTCCGTAAGTCGTCGTTACCAACACCAGGACAGCGCCCACGCGTGGTGCTTTCGCGCAGAACCGAACAGCACGTGAGATGTATCGCGGGACGGTCACTGAATGTCTCCCGTGTCGGGGGCAGGACGAGATTGCTGCCGAACCTGTTCAATCAGACGTTGGCCGAGGTCGGACAGTTCGCGCTGTCGGGTGGATAACTCCATCAATTTCTGTTTTGTCGGCTGATCGGGTTGGCCGGGCGGGGTTTCCTGCACGGTTTTGGTCTGATCGTAGATCACCTGTTGCAGGCCACGGATAAGTTTCAACTCCGCCAACGGCGGAACCATCGGCGGGGTTTGTCCCCCGCCTTGTCCGCCACCGCCTCCACCCCCGGAAGCAAAATCGGTGTTATTGGGGTCCTGCTTCAATGCCTCGGCCATGGCACGGAGCGTGGCGGCGATCATGCCCTGTTCATCGGTCACGACCGGGCCCGCCTCGCCCCGACGAAGCGCGGTGACCACCCGACTCGACGCGGCGCCCATTTGCTCATGCATGCGCACAAACACCAGGGTTTCCTCCACCTGTCGGCCGGCGTCCGCGACGGCCTGTTGCAGTTGCGACTGTTCGGCTGACAGTCCGATCAACGCGGCCCGTTGCCGGCGGTCGATCGGCCCTGCCTGACGGATCTCTTCGACCGACTCGCGCAACGCATCCTGTTCCTCCGCCAGCTTCAGGTACGCCTGCCTCAGGGCTTCTCGCTGGCGCATGGCTTGCTGTGCCTGCATGTCCTTTTCCAAAGACTCCAATACGTCGAGCGCCTGCTTGAGTTGTTCGATGGCTCCCGTTTCCGATGCGAAAGCTTCGGGCCCGGCTGCTTTTCGCAACGACAGGACCGCCTGACCCTGCTCCCGAACCGCGCCGGCAAGGTGTTCACCGGCCTTAGCGGTTTCCGCCGATGCGTTCGCCTGCTGTTGCGCGCCCATGGTGGCCCGACGGATCGTTACCTGCTCCGGCTCCAACCCCATCAGACCCGAGGGTTCTGACATACGGACGCGCTCGGCATGAGCGGTCTGTCGCTGAATCAACTGGCGAACAAGGGAAACCAGTTCGCGAACCCGACGCTGAAGGATTGCCTGGCGGCGCTGCTCCTGGGTATCGATCTCCTGAAGCATACGCTCGAGTGTGTTCAGGGCACGGTCCTGTTCCTGACCGGCTTGTGAAAGCTGATTCTGCTGTAACGACTGAGACGACCGGTTCATCGCGTCCTCAAGGCCCTGGCGCTGACCGATCGCGGCAGCTTCCGCCAACGCTTCCGATGCGGCCCGGTCCTGGTCGCGTTCACCCTGCCGAGACAAAGCGTCCGCGGTCAATTGCATCTGTCGGGTCAAGGATTGAGCCTGTTCCTCGAGGTCACGCTGGCGTTGTTCAAGCTCGTCGAGGCGCTGACGGTCGGCTTCATCTAACTGATCGCGCGATTGACCTATCGTTTGAGGTAACAGCTCACGGGTATCATTGGCCAAGGCCTGCTGCTGGGTTCTGAGCTGCTGCAACTGGAGCTTCAATGTCAGGACATCCCGCCCCTGATCCAGCAGGTCAGCCAATTCAGACAGCGACTCTCGAACAGCATCCTGCCGGCTACGCGCCTCGTTTTCCAGCGGCTCAGCCTCAGGTGTGTTCCGTTTCGCATCCGCCTGGTGGAGCTTGTCGGTTGCGTTGATGGAATGCTCACGCGCCTGATCAACAAGCGCCTCCGCGCTGTCTATCAGCTTAAGAGTGTCCGGGGCCTCCATACGATTGCGCTGCATGCGGGCTGTAAGACGATTCAGCAGGGCAGTCTGAGCGTCGAGGCGTTGCGTGATCTGTTCCTGCTGTGGGATGGTGACCGACGGGGGATGTTCCGACTGGATGCGCTGCTGGGTCTGTTCCAAGCGAACGACTTGCTGCCGAAGCCCGGCCAACTCGGTACGGATCTGCGATACCAAGGTCGGTTCATCAATGATGCGCAGGGTTCGTGGGGATGATTCAACCGGATCGTGTCGCCTGCCACTGAGTTCAAACACATCCTGTGCTACTGCGTGAAGCGTGACCGTATCGCCTGCCGACAAATCATAGGTTGATAGATCCAGTAAAGCGGCGGCCTGTAAAGTCGGTTGACGACCGTCACGACTTGCAAGGGTTTGCATCTCCGGTTGTTCGGGTGTGCCGAGTGTCCGGGTTTTCGAGATCGAGCCGGTCACGATCAGGCGTTCGAGCCCGATGTCATCCTGTGCGGTCGCGCTGATATCAACCTGTGCGGTGGGGAGCACCGCCTCATCGGTTTCCGGAAATGTGATCGCTGTGGAAGGCGGGCTGTCCTGAACCGCCTCGATGCGATAGAGCCGCTGCGAAAGACTGGTCAACCCGTGTTCATCTTTTACTGTGATGCCGGTACTGATGGTGTTGGGCAACGTAAACGAAACATTAAAGTGTTCAACCGCCTGTTCGTCGGTTTCCGCTTGCTCTTGTCGGGTATCGGTCTGGGATAACGTCAGGGTCATGTCGGATGGGCCGAGTGCGTCCGACAGGCCGGGCATGACGCTGTGGAGGTTGGCTTGAGACAGGGGGACGGGTTTGTTCAGGATCACCTCGAGTCGGATCGCGGAACCGACCAAAGCCTTGGCGGTCGCCAATGAACCGGGTTGTTCGTGAAGCGGCAACGTCTGAGCATCCACCAGCCCGGTGGCGTAGACCGGCGGTTGGATATGCGCCTGCACCGATTCAATCCGTGGCCTGCTGACGAGGGAAATCCGACCAAGCGGCGTTTCCGCATCACCGGCTTCAAAACGATATTCAATCAGGCATGACTCTTTCGGCGAAGCATCGACCAAGCGGACCGCGACCGGGGGCACATCCAGCAAACGTTCATAGACAACGGGCTCGCCGGCTTGGGCTGAAGTGGACTGCGCGGTCATGACAACCTGTGTCCAAGGCCCGGCCTGACCAGTCGGATCGATAATCCGATAGTACACTCGCACACGCATGCCGGGACGATGACCACGCGTGATCGTGGCACGCAACTGAAGCGGGGTATCGACCGGCCAGACCGACAGTCCGGTGACATCCTGAACATCAACCGATCTGGGCCATTGCGCCGGACCGAGCGGGGCAAGCCATCGCGCCGCAGCGGTTCTGCTGATACCCGGCTCCAACAGGATCAAAACCGACACACACGCGACCACCAGAAGCGATACGATTAGCTGACGCGCAACGATGTGGCGATTGATGAGTCTGGAAAACTCCACCCCTTCCAACCTCGACATCACCTGTCGGGCCATCCGATCGATCATCGCCCGGTGGTAGGGGGGTGACGATTCGCGAGAGGGCTGTTTTTCATCAGATTCAAACTCGACGGTGCTGGCGAACACACCCGCAAGTTGTGGATACAGACGCTCGGCCCGGAGTGCCAGGTCACTGAGGCTCGGACGGAAACTCATCGCTCGCAGCAGCCGCGTCCCCAGCCAATACACACTCTCAATCACGACCAACAGACCGATCACCAGGCGCAACCAGCCCGGCAGATCAAGAAGCCAATCCACACACACCAAGGCAGTGAGTACCAATACCAACGCCCCGAGAAAACGCGACAGGTGCAACACCACCAGCCATCCACGTGCGTGCGATCGAACCTGCTCGAGTTGACGGATTATCTGTTGCATGAACGGCCCTGAGCCTGTTACGTCGCCCGGCTCACGTCCTTATTCTATGGCCTACGCCAGCCGGATCGCCCGGCGGAACACCCATTCCAACGTCAAAAGCAAACACAACACGAGCATGGACAACGGAGACGAACCGATCGGCTCACGGATGTCGGTTTCCGTGATCCTGGCGCGGTTGGGCACCAGATCGACCAGTTTCGCCAACTCCTGTGGCTGGATCATGGACCCGCCGGTCTGCTCGGCAAGCAGGCGCAGCCGTGAATGATCCGCTCGTACATCCGCCAGCTCATCGTCCGCCGAGATAACACGGACCGTTTCGCTGAGCTCCAGGTCCGCCAACGCCGGGTCCGTCACCGTCAACACGAGTGTGCCGGACACCATCGGTCGCCAGACCGCGCGGTACACAGCCTTACGCGCCGGACCGGGCGAATCCACCCGTGATTGAGAAACCGGTAGCAGGGTCAGTGTATCGATCGGTTGGCGTTCAAGGTCGGTCGGGTCATACACCGTCGCATCCACACGCAATAATCCGCGATTGATCAAGGCGGCGTCGGACAATTGCAACTCGATCACCACGGCCTGGTCCTGCATGACCTGACGGTGCGACACGCTCAATCGGGCGCGGTCCCGGTCCGCCTGAACCCGTGCCCGACCGAGCATGCGAACCAACGGCACCCAGTACTGTTCGAAATACCAGTCGCCCCGGCCATAGCGCCACCGCCAGGATTCGTCCGTCGCGACATACAAGGACTGGCCCGCACCGTACCGCATCAGGACCAACGCGGGAACGGGGTCCGAGGTTTCCTCTTCGCTTGTCGCTTCGGCCAGCACTTCCGCGGTGGGCTTGAGCGGCCGGATATCCTGCACCCATCGCAGTGCGGGCAATTCCTCGGGCCAACCATCGTTGCTGATCGACTCGGAGCCGAACAGCCGAAGCTGCAGCACGTTCATGCTTCGTGCCAGACGAGTAGGCTGAAGATAAAAACGAGAGGTGGCGATACCGGCGCGGGAAACGTCGGCCGGGCGGCGCATGGGCAGCAAATCCGCCAAGGGTGTGCCGGTATAGGAACGGGGCAGGTCGGATTCCCCGGCGATCCAGATCAGCCCTGCACCGGAAGCCGAGACATGATCGCGGAGCAGGGTCAATTGACCGGGCTGGAAATACGAAGCGGGCACATCACCGAGGATCACCACGTCGTAGCGGTCCCACTCCTCCTGTGTAGCCGGGAGACGAGTGATCGGGTCATCGCCCTCCTGGGCGAACGATCGGTCCGCACTGAGCAGGAACGTGCTGACTCGGACGGACTTTTCCCGAATCAGCAGGTTTTTCAGGTAGCGAAACTCCCACCGCGGATAGCCTTCGACGTACAACACCCGGATCGGCCGATCGATGATGTCAACCTCGACGACCTGTTGGTTGTTTTCGGTGACAAGTTCCCGGGCGGGTTCGGAGCCGTCTTGAGGCCGATGCTCGACACGGACCAACCACCGCGCCGTGCCGACGAGTTTGGATCGGCCGAACAGACGCAGAGGCTCGCCGGGTAATGCCTCCGCCAGTGCGGCTTCATCCAACAGCGTTCCGTCCTTCTCGTCGGTCAGCGTCACGCGGATGTCCTGCGGAGGAACCGGGTCTCCGCTTAGCTGATCAACCGTGACGGATACCGGCGCCGAGTCATTGATAAAGGCGCGGTGCGGGCCCTCGGCCTGACCGATCGCCAGGTCCAGCGGCGGATCGGCTGCCCCCAACGGCACCGTAAACACCGTGACACCTTCCCGCTTGAGTCGTTGAACAAGCGTCGGCCCGGTGACCTGCGTTGTTCGCCCGTCGGAAAACAGAATGATCGAGCTGATCGGTTTTCCTGCCGGGAGATGCAGCGCCTGTTCCATGGCCGAACGGATCATGGTGCGACGCCCAAGGGGCTGATCGAGACCGGATTCGACCCATGGCGGTTTCACGGGATAGATTGAATCGGAAAATCCGATCCATGCGACTTCACGATCGCGCGTCAACCCGGAATCCGTCCACATCGCCCGGTGATCGACCAAAGCCCGTCGCAGTTGTTCGTCCCGGCTGATGGTCGCGTTGGTGGATGGATCGTAAACGTCCCGAACCGACATCGACGCGCTGCGGTCGAGCATGACCAGCAACCAGTCACGTTCGACCGTCTCCTGGGGCAGGACCAGCACCGGGCCGACAAGCAGCACGGTCAGGATCAGGATAATCCCCGCGCGTACCAGTGATAAAGCGATTCGCCACGACCGCGCCCCCAACAGCCTGCGGTAGCTCATACCCGCGACACCGATCGCGGCCAGAATGATCAGGACCCACACCCACGCGGGTAATTCATAGTTAAATGACAACCCCGCCGCGGGGTCCGACCAGCTCAACTCACGCAGACCAAGCAGCCGGTCAATCAACGATCGACCCTGCTGGGCTATCACAAGAGTCAGCGGATCGAGCATCATCACGCGGCTTTCCCCCTGTCGTCATCCGCGCGATCGCCGCGACGCCAGCGCATGGCGGTATGCCACACCTGGCGCGTTAAGGATTGGGTTGCTTCCGCGTTGGCATGGCTGAACCGGCGCGCCAAGGCTGTTTCGATTAACACCAGCGCCAGTACCGCCCACAACAACGCCCAGCCGATGTCGGCCTGTTCTTCAGCATTGCTCAACGCGTCGGTCAGCTTGCGCTCATCCAGCCATTGCCAGGAAAACCCCGAGGCATCGAGCCAACGTGTCAAAGCATCGATGTCAATCGGCCGGGTGTCACCCGCCGTCGGGTCGATGTGCGCAATCAGGCGCCGCGGACCGTCGTCGGTTACTGCTTCGTACAAACCCGGCACCGTCACCACATCCCCGAGTGGTTGACCTGTTTCGTCTGACAGCGTTACCTGAACGGCATCCCCATGTAAATCGATCGGATCATCCGCGAAACGAACACGATCCATGGTCAACGGGGCCTTCCATGCCGGGTTGAGACTCGGACGATCACCCGTACGAACATCGATCAGGCTCGGTTGCGGCGCCAAACCGAGTGAGCCGTGCAGGGTTTCGTGAATCAGCGGGACAAACAAAGGCTTGGTCGGCAGGTTGGTCCACCGGGTATCCACCGCGGTGGATAACCACACCAGTGAGCCGTGACCCACACGGTGGTGGGCGAGCAGCACGTTTGATTGCGTCCGAGTCGTATCGGCTTGCTGCATTGACGGCAACGCGGGCAGCAACTCCGTAGCCAGTTTCATCCACGCGTCCCCTTCGGGAGCGGACATGGGAAAGTAACGATAAACCCGGACCGGGCGCGTCAGCGCCTGCCAGTCCGCCGCCAGTCGCTGGAGGGGAACGACACGAAGCGGCCCCCCGACCAGCCCCATGCCTTGGTCTTCACCCTCAACGGCTGCCGGTTCGAGATCAATGCGCCAATCGGGACTGAACGTTTCCAGCAGGTCATTGATCCATGGCGTTGACCCTTCCTTGGCAGGAGGAAAAACCCACACAAAGCCGCCGGCCTCCGCGAAAGCGTGCAGATGATTCCACGCGGCCTGAGACAGGCTGTCCGGCCGAAGCACCATCACGGCATCGTGCGTGACCAGCGATTGAGGATCGTTGAGTCTTTCCGGCGCAAGTGTTTTTACCTCGACCGGGCCGACGCCATTTGCCTCGGAAGGATTCAACGCCAGGCGAACCCATTGACCGGGCATCAATCCCGAACCTTCGCTCACACCAAGACCCAAGGGCGAATCAACCACCCCCACTCGCATGCGCTGACGGAGAATCACAGTGGATAGGTCCGCGTTATCCACCGGCAGGTTGTCCTGTTCGGCTTCGATTCGGGCTCGGATAGTGATGAACACACCCGATTGATCGTCGAAACGCAAAGTGGATCGGCTCAGCGCCACGTCCACGCTCATCCGGGTCTCCTGCTGTCCCGCGGCGAAGCTCACCCGTCGGCGTGTTTCCGCGATGACCCGGCCGTCCGGTTCCGACAACTGCACCAACACAGGTAAAGCAGTCGCTGCCAGGTCCCGGGTATAGGGGGACACGCGAATGACCACCGGCACACTCGTCCGGCTGTCCTCGCCGAACCAGACCACCCGACGTTCCGGAACGACCTCGGACAACTGAATGTTGTCGATCCCGGCAAAGGGTCGTGTGATAAACAGTTCACCCGTAAGCGCAGGCGCGGACATCGGCTGATCCAGCTCTAGCCCGGAGCGGGCCTGATCACTGAGCACGAACGTCAACACGCGCCCAGCCGCGTCCGGGTTTCGGGCCTGCCACTGCGCCAACTGCCGTAGAGCTGCGGGCCAGTCACTGCGTGTGTAGCCGGGCGTTAACGACGCCAAAGCACGACGAACCGCTGCGTGATCCGGTGTCGGCTGAACGATGACCGGTGCGGTCGGTCGCCCGGTACGCCAGACGGCGACACGGTCGGTCGGTTCAAGCTGATCGACGATGGCACCAGCGGATTCCATCAGCCGGTCGAAACGTGTCGTGTCCTGACCGTCCGATGCATGGGCGGTCAGCGAGTCGTCGATCAGGAGATTGACGACTCGGCCGGTGGTATCCAGCCCGCTGAGCCAGGCACCCAGAACGCCGACAAGTCTCGGCCTTGCCAACGCCAGACCCAGAAGCAACACAATCAGGCAACGCAACAGCAGCAACACCCACTGCTCCAGATGCATACGACGTTTCTGCTTTCGATAGGCTTCGAGCAGGAAACGCATCGCTCCCCAAGGCTGCGGACGACGGCGCCAACGGGAAAGCAGATGGATCGCCACCGGGACGGATACCATCGCCAACCCCGCCCACGCCAACGCGGGGGTTACAAACGGGGCCGTAACCTGAGCCAGCCCTCCCGTCATGCCGTCACCACCGTTTCATCGTGGACACAAACCTTCACGATCATGTCCGCCTCCCGATAGTGGCGCCACGGCGGGCCATGAAATGACTCAACGCCGGCCCGAGCGGCTCCCCGGTATTCAGCAGCATGTAATCGAACTGAAAACGCCGTGTCAGAGCCTCGACCTGATCAAGGTGTTGTTGTAGCGCGTCGAGGTATGCGGATTTCAACGCCTGCGGGTCTAGGTTCAATCGTCCGTCGGCCTCAAGATCAATGAACTGTGTCGGACCACGAAACGGAAAGTTCAATTCGGCGGGGTCAAGCGTCTGGAGAACGATCATGTCGTGGCCGCGGTATTTCATGCGCGCCAAGCCACGCTCGAAAACGGACGGATCGTCGAACAGATCACTGATCAGGATCACCAACGAACGGCGCGTGAGTTTGGCAACCGCCTGGTCGAAGACACGCCCCAGCTCCGTTCGATATTGTGATGTTGTCGTTCCTTCCCCGGCTGCGCCGCCGGCCTGCAACTCCTGTTGAGCCAGGCTCAAAGCCTCGACGATCGACCGCCAATGGCTGTGGGCGTTGGACAATCGGGTGGCGACACGGATCGAATCCGTAAAGGTGACCACGGCCGCTCGGTCCTGTTGACGCAGCGCGATATGACACATGGCAGCCGCGAGACTCGCGGCATGATCGTACTTGCTCCAACTGGTGCCCGGCTTGGTGCGCGGAGAGCCGGTGGCGATCAGGCCGCGCGTCGAACTGAAATTCATGGA
>CAZJCN010000094.1:0-2431 GCA_964544195.1 uncultured Phycisphaeraceae bacterium
CTGGCCCGTTTCGGCGCGGAGGTCATGCGGTTCAGCCCCCGGCAGGCCGACCTGATGATTGTCGCCGGCCGGGTCAGCGTGAAAATGCTCCCCGTCCTGCAACGCATCTATCAACAGATGACCGAACCCAAGTGGGTGGTTTCCATGGGTGCCTGCGCCAGCACCGGCGGGGTGTTCGACACCTACGCGGTGGTCCAGGGGATCGACCAGTTCGTGCCCGTCGATGTCTATGTCCCCGGATGTCCCCCCCGGCCGGAAACCCTGATCGAAGCGGTCATGGCGATCCAGCGCATCATCGATCAGGACGGCATCCCACCCAAGGGTCCGGACGGCAAACGGATCCCGCTGAATATCGCGATCGAACCGACGCATGAGATCCGGCCGCAACCCGTGCCTGTGACGGTCGGCCTGAGCTGAGAACGACGCGGCACCCTTCCCGCCAACAACTGATTGCCCGCCCGGTGGGAGGTGATCCATCCACGCTGAGGTATGTGTCGCAAGCCGGATCATCTTGATGGCATACCTGATCGCTTACCTCGCGCTAGCCAACGGCGTCACGATGCTGGTCTATGCCTGCGACAAGCACGCCGCTACGAGGCAAAAACGCAGGGTCCGGGAACGCACGCTTCACCTGCTTGCTTTGCTTGGCGGGTCACCGGCCGCGCTGATCGCTCAAAGGCTGTTTCGGCATAAAACCACGAAACGATCATTCCTGACGGTGGATATGGTGATCGTGTTCGTTCAGATCGTTTTGCTCGGTTACCTCTTCTCGCGTTGAGGCGGAACAGGACCCCTGATCGGCAATAGCTGCCGGGCTTGGGTTTTCTTCGGCCACATATTCCACCACGGCCATATACGGGCGGTGGTCCGACGCGACGGGTTCTTCAAGAACACGGGATTCGATGCACTTCAGACCGGTGTCAGGGACATGAAGAATGTAGTCGATACATCGATCGGGTTGGTCGGCCGGGAAGGTCACGCCGGGATCGTCAGACGGATCGTATGTATCCACGAGAAAGCCTCGGAGATTTTCCATCACGCGACTGTCCGGCGTGGCGTTAAGGTCTCCAGCCACCACGATGAAGTTGGACGACTGTTTAAGAATCTGTTGACGTAAAAAATCGACAGATGCGAGACGCTCGGCATCGTCCGGACGGTGGTCGAAATGCGTGGCAAAGAAGGTGATGGGTCGGTCTTGCCATTGAATGTGCACTTCCAGAAGACCTCGCTGCTCCCCATCGTAATAGCTGGGTAGCGGATGATTGACGTGGTCGTTGATCGGCCAACGTGACAGCACGGCGTTACCGTAGTCGCCCCCGTCGTAATCAATGTTCTTTTCAAAGACGACCTGCATCCCGGTCAGGTCGGCGAGGATGGCCGGTTCATCCGCCTGCCCGGATCGCTTCGTGCCGCGATCAACCTCCTGCAATGCCACGAGGTCAGGGTTTACCCGATTGATCGCTTCGGCGATACGTTGCAGGTCCAGTCGGCCGTCCAGCCCCTCGCCGTGATGGATGTTGTAGGTCAAAACACGCAGGGTCGATCGGGCCGGGTGGTCAGACTGGCTCGGGGAAGTTTCGGCCGGATAAGCACAGCCGACCAATGCCAGACCAAGAAGTAAAGCCGCGAAATATCGCATGTGTGGATGATCTTCCAACATGCCTCAGCCATCAAGATTGCTGGATAGGGTCCCATCCAAAACTTATCCACATCTAAATACCCGCCTATCCAAGGGGATTTGACACGTAATTGAGACTCACTATCATTCTCATCGTCTTTTTCGCCCTACCAGGGCATCTTCATGACTCGGTAACAGTTATTTGAGGAATTAACAATGACTTACACACCCAAACGGACTGCCTTGACTTCGGTGCTGGCTTTGGCTGCGTGCGGCGTAATGGCTTTCGACGCCCAGGCTGACAACCGAAAGTTCACCTACACCTACGAAACCACCACCATGCCAAAGGGCCAACGCGAACACGAGCATTGGGTGACGTGGAAGACCGACAAGAACAACGACCACGACTTTGATCAGCTCGACTTCCGACACGAGATCGAATGGGGGGTGACCGACAACTTCCAACTCGCCATCTATGTGTCGGACTGGACCTACAAGGACGGCGCCAGTGTGTCCAACAACGGCACGGACTGGAAGAACGCTGCGGTCGAAGCCATCTACGCCCTGACCGACCCGACCGCGGATGATTTCGGTTCCGCGCTTTATGGCGAAGTCAAGCTGGGCGACGAGAAGTTCGTGCTCGAAGGCAAGATCCTGCTTCAAAAGAATGTCGGCCCGTGGATTTTCGCCTACAACGGCACGGTCGAGGCGGAATGGGAAGGCGAGGATTACGACGAGGACAAGGGCGAGTTCGCCAACACCCTCGGCGTGAGTTACCAGATCTCTCCCAAGCTCTCGGCCGGCGTCGAGCTG
>CAZJCN010000094.1:2531-9644 GCA_964544195.1 uncultured Phycisphaeraceae bacterium
GCGACGTGCTGGATGTGCAGACGTTAAGCCCGAAGCAGCTCGCGGATTTCGAGGCGGGGCGTGACATTTACCTGCGTGACTGCAGCAGTTGCCACGCGATTGAGCCGATCAATCGGTACAGCCTCCGCGAATGGTCTCGCATCATCCCGGGCATGGCCGAGGAATCGAACCTGACCGAGGAGGAAACCCGACTGCTCAGTGATTACATCTACACGATCAGACAGGCCATGAAACCCAGCAACCGCTGAAGGACATGGAATATCTCGAACGCAGGTCGTCACGTTCCCGTGGCGACCTGTTTTTTGCGTTAAAGCCAAGCCGACTTTTCATTCCACAGCATTGAGAAGCTCACGGGCCTGTTTCCGGGTCGTGTCGGTGACACGTTTGCCTGCCATCATTTCGGCCAGTTCTTCGACCCGGCTCTTGCCCGTTACCGGTGACACGGTGGTGCGTGTCTGCCGTGAACGGCCATGCCCGGATATGGATTTGGCGATCCGCAGGTGATTATCCGCAAACGCTGCGATCTGTGGCAAGTGAGTGATGCACAAGACCTGGTGGTCGACTGCGGACGTCGATTGAGCGAGGGCCGTCCCCTTTCCGTGCGCCAGTGCCCGCAGCTTGCCCCCGATCACGGTCCCGAGTCGGCCGCCGATATTGGCGTCGATCTCGTCAAACACCAGCACACTGATCCGATCGTTACCCGCAAGGACCGATTTGATCGCGAGCATCACCCGGGACATCTCGCCCCCCGAGGCGATCTTCCGCAGAGGCTGCATGGCCAGACCCGGATTGGTTTGAATCATCATCTCAACGGCATCCAGGCCGGTCGGCCCCGCGTCTTTGAGATCGATGTCAGTAAAAACGATATCAAAGACGGCTTCCGTCATCCCCAAGGTCTTCAGCTCTGCTTCTATCAGGGGGATCACCCGCTTCGCGGCCCGAGTCCTTGCGGTCCTTAATTGCGAACCAAGCGTCATCAACTCCGCCTCGGCCTGTTGAATCTTCTGATCCAGCCCGGAAAGATCCGTACCCTCGGCGCGCAGTTGCTCGATCTGCTCTCCTATCTGCTGCCGATAAGTCAACACCGAGGCGATCGGGTCATCATCGAGAGCCCCGTTGCCGTATTTGCTGACGAGTCGGTTCAGAGCATTGAGCCGGTCTTCAACCTCCTGGGCCTCGGCCGGGTCGTAGTCCAACCGGTCCAGGTAACGTGACAGTTCGAAAGCGGATTCCTGCAAAGACAGGGTGGATGCTCTGACCTGCTCCGCGATCGGTTGTAGAGACGAGTCCAGTTCAGCCAGCTCCAGGAGCAGATGGGTGATGATCTGCAGACGCTCAGTGACCGAATTATCCGCTTCGTACAGCGCCGCGTGGGCCTGACCTGCGTCACGTTGAAGGCGTTGGATGCTGTTGAGTACCCGGTGCCGGGCTTGCAACTCGGGGAACTCGCCGGGCTGTGGGTCAAGCGTGTCGATTTCGTCCGCCTGGAACTCATACAGCTCCAACTGCTGGCGCCGAAGATCGCTGCCTGCTGCCAGCTCTTCACGCATGCGTCGCATCTGACGAAGTTCTGCCAGGCATGTCGCAAAGCGTTCGCGGGTCTGATCACAGCGTGCAAAGGCGTCGAGTACCTGTAATTGATTGGCGGGCTTGAGCAGGTGCTGATGATCGTGCTGGCCGTGGATATCAACCAGTCGTTCGCCGACCTGCCTGACCATGGCATTGGTGGCCGGCAGCCCGTTGATCGAAACACTTGTCCGTCCCGAAGCGAAGAGCTTGCGGACGATCAGGAGTTCATCCCCCGGTGCCATATCCTGATCGAGAATCCGCCCGATGGTGAGTGCGGTATCGGGCTGATTGACATGGAACAGGCCGGAGACAAGCCCCTGATCGGCACCGTGTCGAAGCATGTCCGTAGCGGCACGTAATCCCAGAAGGATCTCAAACGCACCGATCACGAGGCTCTTGCCCGCGCCGGTTTCGCCGGTAAACACATTCAATCCCGGACTGAGGGTGATACGAGCGTCCTCGATGACCGCCAGGTTCCTGATGTGCAGTTCCAACAGCATCCGTGCAACAGCCCTCCAGAGTCCTCAGCCGAAAGACAGTATGGCCGGGGGTTGTCTGGTTTTCAAGCATTCATGTACCAGACCGACCGCTCAGGAAAAGCTCGCCATCAACGCGCTGTTCAAAGCGGCCGAGGCATGCGTCACGTGTCAGCCATCGATCTTCAGGACATACGCGTAATCACACGGGCGCTTATTGGGCGGTTGGACTTCCAGCACACCGTCCGGATGCTGCCTGAAGTCCAGCGGTTTATCGACACCCAACATGGATACGGCTGTTACCTTGTCCTGCTTGAGGCTGGTGATCTTCCACGTCCCACCGGCCTTGGGCCAGCCCAAGGTGATGGCATAGAAATCGTTGCCTTTCGTGGTGAACCGGAAGTCAGCGTCACTGAACTCGATCTTATTCATGATGCTGAACTCACCGCCGCCGTAAGCGTTCGGCCCTTCGCCGTACCGAGTCCAGGGTCGCGTGCCATAGATCGCTTCGCCGTTGACGCGCAGCCAGTTTCCGAATTCCTTGGCGATCCACAGGGTTTCATCGTCCAGGCTGCCGTCGGGCCGTTGGGTGTAGTTCAACAACAGGTTGCCGTTTTTACTGACGACATCTGCCAGCAGATGAACCAGCTCGCCCGGTTGACGATACGGCTCCCGGGTGTCCCAGTACCATGGGCCGGACGAGGTATCGATCTGCCACGGGTCTTCACTGATATCAGACAAAACGCCGTGCTCGAGGTCGGCCACACCGGCACCGGGCTCGGATTCGCCGTTCCTTCCACGGTCCTTCGGGCGGTTCTGATTGAGCTTGTAGGTGTAGATGCACTCCTGTTTCCCGTATCTTTCCAACCCACGGTTATAGAAATAGGCGACCAGCTCGAGGCCGACTTTGCCGAAGGGGACACCTCCATCGGTGTACAACATGTCGGGTTCGTACTTGTCGACAGCGTCCATCAGCCGGTTTTTCCATCCCTGCACGAATTCCTCCGACGGATGATACGGGTAGCCGGCGTGATCGTCATCATGCGGCGGGTAATAGAAGTCCTGATATTCCGGGTTGTTTCCATCATAGGGCAGACCGGCATAGGGCCCGGTCTTGTCCGCGCGTTTGTTGGTATTAAACCACGAATAGCTCCAGGCGTGGTGTTCGGAAAACCCGAATCGCAGGCCGGCCCCTCGTGCGGCATTGGCCCACTCCCCAAGGATATCCCGCTTGGGCCCCATGTTGACACTGTTCCAACGGTGGTGTTTTGAATCGAACAGGTCGAAGTTATCACAATGTACCGCCTGTCCCATGAAGTACCGGGCGCCGTTGTTCACGTAAAGGTCGATCAATGCCTCCGGGTCGAACTTCTCGGCCTTCCACATCGCCACGATGTCTTTGTATCCGAACTTGGATGGGTGTCCGTAGGTCCGAATGTGATGCAGGTAATTCGGGTGGCCCTGGATGTACATGTTCCTGGCGTACCAGTCGCCACAACCGGGCACAGACTGCGGTCCCCAGTGTGACCAGAAGCCGATCTTCGCATCCCGGAACCATTCCGGGCAACGAAACTGCTTCAACGATTCCCAAGTCCCCTCAAACTGTTTAACGGTGCTTTGTTCGACCATGGTTCACCTCGTTCGGGATCGGATACCGACCACGTCTGCATCATCTTCCGGCAGTCATAATGCCGTCAACAGTGTCAGGGATCACGTTAGCGGGGTGTCGGATCGCGTTCAAACCCTAAGGGATTGCGATATTCAGATATGAAAACACTCTCGTCTTAGCGGGAGTGTGTGTAGTGATCAGAGGGTAAAGGAACGATCAGATTGTGCTTTCCGTGACACGGAGGACTTCGTCTACCGTGGTCTGGCCCGCTGCCACTTTCTTGAAACCGTCTTCACGGAGGGTCACCATGCCTCGTTCCACACACATCCGGCGAAACTCGGTGACGTTGGGGTTGCCGGCGATCTTGTCGCGGAGGTTGTCGTCGAGTACGAGCAGTTCATACAAGCCGAGGCGTCCGGCATAGCCGGTGTTACGACACTTGTCACAGCCCTCGCCCTTGGCGACCTCGGTCAGGTTGTAGCCGTGCATCGCCAGGTGATCCACGACCTCAGACGATGGCTGCACCATGGTTTTGCAGTTGTCACAGATTCGGCGGACGAGGCGCTGAGCAAGCGTGGCGTTGACGGCGCTGCCGATCAGATACGGCTCAACCCCGATGTTGATCAGTCGGGTGACGCTGCTGGGCGCATCGTTGGTGTGCAGCGTAGACAACACCAGGTGGCCGGTCAGTGATGCCTGGATGGCGATCTTGGCGGTTTCGGTGTCACGGATTTCACCGACCATAATCACGTCGGGGTCCTGTCGGAGCAAAGCCCTGAGCGCCGCGGCGAAAGTCATCCCGATCTTGTCATGCACCTGTGTCTGATTGATGCCGTTGAGGTGATATTCCACCGGGTCTTCAGCGGTGGAGATATTCAGCTTGCTGCGATCCATCTTGCCGAGCGAGGCATACAGCGTGGTCGTCTTACCTGAACCGGTCGGACCAGTGACGAGTACGATGCCGTGCGGCTGGGAAATCTGATGTTTCCACATCAACAGCGTATTCTCATCCATGCCCAGGTCTTCCAGATCGACCTGGATGGATCGTGTGTCAAGAATACGCATCACCACTTTCTCGCCCTGTACCATCGGCAGGGTGGAGACACGCAGGTCGAGCTTTCGGCCGTGGACCATCGCCCGGATACGTCCGTCCTGAGGCAAACGACGTTCGGAGATGTCCAGGTTGGCCATGATCTTGATACGAGAAACAATCGCCGCCTTCATGTGATTGGGTGGGCTCATCGTCTCAAACATCACGCCATCGATCCGGTACCGGATCTGGAGTTTTTTCTCCATCGGCTCGATATGGATATCCGAGGCACCTTCCTTGACCGCGTTGAAGATCAGGTAATTGACGAAGCGGATAACCGGCGATTCACCGGCCATCTTTTCGAGGTCCATCTCCTCGTCCTTGGACTGGACAACCTCGACATCATCCTCCTCAATCCCGGCGATGATCTCATCAACCGTGTTTTCTTCCTGAGCCTCCTCGGCCAGCGCCTTTCGTCCCTCGATGAAATCCGCCAGGTCTTTCGGACAGATGATGACCGGCTTCACGGGCAATTGCAGCCGGTGGCGAACCTCGTCGATGATGGGCAGATTGTCGGGATCGGTCACACCGAGTATCAATCGCGATCCGTTTTTGCGTATCGGGAGGACGCCATACTCGAGACAATAGTCCAGCCCGAGCCGGTTCAGATACCGTTCATCAACGGATTCCTCCAATTCGACACGCTGAAACGGAACACCGGAGATCTTGGATCGAGCCTGCTGGACCTCGACCTCATCCACGCCCATTTCCAGGAATACGTCAGCAAAACGTTTCCCGGGTGATTTCTCCACGAGCGATCGGGCTGTGGTGAGCTGTTCCTGGTTGATCGCACCCGCATTGAGCAGCACCTGGCCCAGATCAAGCACCAGCGCCGTGGTTTCGTTATCTCCGTCAGGCGTATATATATGCCCCGACGCTACGGATTGGGTGTTGCCTGTGTTCATGAGTGCCTGGCCCGCCTCTGTCGTGTCATCCTCACGCGTCGCGTCAGAAGACCAACCTTTGACCAATCGATTAGCGTCCCTGATCCTGCAAGGTCAGTTCAAATGATGCGCCGGCCGCCTGCAGATACACGGTGAACTTGTCTATCTCCGTAATCGTGAAGCTGCCGAGACGGTCGCCCTTCTTGTAGAACTCACCCCCGATCACCGCGATATTTCTGGCTCCGAGCATGATGGACTGGAGGTCAAACTTATCCAGTTCATCCTTCAGCTTAGCAAAGCGACGGTCGTTGTCACGAGCCGTATCCTGCTGGGCGGCGGTCTGGGATTCATCCGCAAAGGTCAGAGAGAACGGGTCTTTCTTGACCTCTTCAATGGGAACCTGCTGTTCACGAACATCGTGTTCGAAGATGGCGGTGGCCTCGTCGGTGGGTGCAAACAGGGCCGCAAGGTTATCCGCCTGGAGCGGATCGCTCTCAGTCAGCAGGGCCGGCTTATTGAGCTTGTTGAGCGCATTGGCGATCTTGGCTTCGATGTCTTCAACATCCTTGCTGCTGGTTAGCGAGCCTTGTGTGGCCCGCATAAGGTAGAGCGAGCCAGCCGCGATCACGGCCACGATGACCACCAGCAACGTCGTATGTGACAGCAGCCCGCCTGACTGAGATTCGGGGCTGGGCAGTTCACCGTCGATCGGTCCGGAACCGCCGCGTCCGATCCCGCTGAGGGTCATGGACAGCGCTTCGTCATCTTCGCCGGCTTGGGGGATCAGGGCGTTGGATTCATTGGTGTTGTCGGTCATGGCCGAGTCTCCGTGTCTGTTTAGTTAGCGCTGGCCTGGCGTCGGTCGCCCTCGAAGAAGATGCTCAGGACCATGTCGGCCTGCATCGTCCCTTCCCCCTTGTTGAGCTTCTTAAGCTTCATAATGGGGGTGCGGGTGATCCGGGGCAGCTTTTCCAATTCCTGGAGGAAAGTGTAGAAACCGCTGAAGTCACCGATGATGGTCATCTTGATCGGCAGCTCCGCATACTGGGCGTTTTTAACGATCTTGTCGGTCCGCACGCTCTTGGGTGTCAGCTTGTTTTCAGCCGCCAGACGCCAGACATCGCGCAACACGATCTCCACGTCACGCTGCGCGGGGAGCTTCTGCTCGACCAGATCGATCGCCTTGCGCAACCGATCGATCTCGGCGCCCAAGTCGTCAATGCTCTTGGTGGCGGCTTCGAGTTCACGAAGCTTGGCCTGCTTGGCGGCGATCTCTTCACGGGCCTCGGCGATCTGCGCGGCACGGGGCTGGAACACGAAGAAGTACGCCGCCACCGGCATCGCCAGCAGCAGCAGGATGAACACGGCTTCTCGGGGTCCGAATCGCATGGCTCACCGTTCCTTTCCGCCGGCGGGACTGGACGCCGGTACCACTTCAGGGGTCGACAGGACGCGCTCGCCCTGCTGATTGATCTGGATCGTCTC
>CAZJCN010000095.1:0-9509 GCA_964544195.1 uncultured Phycisphaeraceae bacterium
GCACCTGGGTGGGAGCGGTGCGCATGATATGTCGCAGCGCGGTCAGGCCGTCCATCTCGGGCATTTCGATGTCAAGGGTGATGACATCGGGCTTGAGTGTCTTGGCCAGCTCGACCGCTTCTTTTCCATTTGTCGCGGACCCGGCGACCTCGATATCCGGGTCGGCATTGAGCATCGTGGTGATGGCTCGTCTCATGAAAGCGGAATCATCGACAACCAGTACGCGCATCGTGTTGTGAACTCCGTTGTGTGATCAGTCTACCCTTATGTATCCGGTTAATCATGACGCCGCTTAAGCCGACAACCGAGCGTTTATGCGGCGTTTTTTCTGCCTTTTAGTGTCGAGACGTCAGTAACGGTGTTTACCGGTTTCGGCTCGGCATTGCCCTGCTGGCAGAGGAACTCTTTACGTTTGACAAAGAATCGAATCGGGCCTTTCAGGTCGTCGTAGACCTTATAACGGCAACCGTCGAGGATGAAGGTCACGCCCGGGTGTACCTGTTGATGAACCGTGACGTCGACGAGTCGTCGTTCGGTGATTTTCTCCTGAACACTGTCGAAAGTCCGTTGTGCCTTGTTCAGGCTTGATTCGATCGAGCTGAGCTCGAACATGATCTCGGTCTGTCGTTCTTTGTCGGTGGCGGTCATACGTCCCTTGCCGGACATTTTGTTGATCAGGTCGCGTTCCTCGACGAGCTTGTCGCGGTCATGCGTGAGCTTGTCGATGATGGTCTCCAGCTTGTCGGCGAAGGGCTGAAGCGTGGGAACGGTGCCGATGACCAGCTCGGTAACGACGGCCCCGGAGCTGCCGAGGCTGCCGATCTCGACTTTGCCGGTGGGGGTGATACACCCGCCGATGATGGAGCCTCGGGGCATGTTTATTTCGCCGTCAATCACCAATTCACAGTTAATGACTTCACGATCGACGCAGAGGTTCTGCTTGATGTGGCCCTGTACGTTATCGAGGTATTTCCCGTACAGTGATCCACCGATCTTGGCGTGTCCGCGTTCCCGCCCGGCGAATCCACCGAGGGCGTGAAGGTCTTTGCCGGTTTCGATGGTAGCGGCCTCGATCAGCCCCTTGACCTCGACGTTTCCGGTGGCCTTTACGACAAAACAATCGCGGACGCCTCGTGCGATGGATATGTCGCCGTCGAAGTCGATGTTGCCGGTGGAGAAATCGACGTATTCACGGATCTCGATACGTTTGCGAATCTGGGCTTTACCGGGTTCACGGTAGAGCACGCCGTCCTGCTGCGCGACGAGTGAGCCGTCGGCTTTCTTCATGATCGATTCATCGATCTTCAGGACAACGTCTTTTCCGGATTTAGCCGGCAACGTCGCGCCGGTCACGTCCCGTCCGTCCTGACCGAGCGTGGCGGCGTGGATCTTGCCGATGACGTCCCCGGCATGCACCATCACAAAGGCACAACGGTCATAGAAAGACACCGAGTCGGTTTCACCCGGTGTCCCGGTGTCTTTGGGCGCATCGACAAGCCATTCGATCCGGCCGTCCTCGCCATTCACGGGCAACTGGCCATGGGCGATGTCGAGCGTAATGTCTTCCTCGAGTTCGCCAGAAGCATCCGTCGGTTCTCCGTCCCCGGGTGTGACCTTTGCGAAGAATTCCCGCACTGCCCGGGTGGTGAAATCGGTGACTTCCACACCCTCGCCACGGATCAATCCGAGCAGCGTCTTCTCGTCATACGCGGACAGGTCACACCCCGCCGGGATGACGAGTCGTGCCGACATCTTATCATCCGCGATAACGACATATGGCGAGATATCCTGATCGGAGGCCATAAGGCGTGTTCCGTGTGCGGTGCGTCAGAGCCATGATCGGTCAGGCGGCAACACGTGCGAGGGTTTCCTTGATGCGTTCGCCAAGCAGGTCCGGGGTGAACGGCTTGACAACGTAGTTGTTGACACCCGCCTTGATGGCTTCGACGACACGACCTTTTTCCGCCTCGGTGGTGACCATGATGATCGGGGCCTTATTGCCTTGCTCGCGGAACTTCTTGACGAAGGTCAGCCCGTCCATGTTGGGCATGTTCCAGTCGACAAGCAGCAGTTCGGGCTGGAAGGCGCCGACTTTGGACAAGGCGTCCAGGCCATCACAGGCTTCCTCGATCTGCGTGTACCCCAGTTGGGAGAGGATGCCCTTCTGGATATTCCGCATGGTCTTTGAGTCATCAACAAGCATGACTTTCATCGTGTTTCGCTCCTATAGCCGATACTTCTGGCTGTTGTCGTGGTTCTAGGTTTGTAGGGGGAGTGGTTGTTCAGGTTCAGGCAACGGCACTGGTGTTCTGTCGGATCGAGACTTCGACGCAGAAGTCGCCGCAATCAGATTCACACGGGATGCTGATCGCCACTACGTCCTTGCGTCCGTAGACCTGGTGGCTCTGTCCGACCACGACGGACGGACAGGAGATCGACACCTGCTTTCCGGTGAACTGCGCCTTGGCTCCCCCGGAGACCATGTTGACCAGTTCGCCGACGGCGTCAGCGAAGTCTTCGTGGTTGGCCTCCAGCTCCATGCCGGTGAACAGTGCCACCACACGTTCGGCGGTAGGGGTCGGGAAGCTGAGAACCACGGACCCTTCCACATCACCGGACATACCGATGATGGCGGAAACGTCGTGACCGTTTTCCCCGGCTTTCTTCAGCTCGGGCTGGCCCATCTGGACCGGAAGCTGAAGCATGGTCTCAAAGACATTCTGCACTGACTTGATGAACGGGATGATGTAGGACTGATCCACGGTATTAATCTCCTTTAATCATGCGGCGGCTTTACGCTGCGTATTACTCGAAGTGCCGGCATTACGGATCAATTGGACGACGTCGAGGATCAGGCAAACGTTGCCGTCCTCCTGGATGGTGGCGCCGCTGAAGGGTCCGCCTTGGGTGTAAGAATCATCAAGTGGCTTGATCACGATCTCCTGTTGCCCAACGAGGCGATCGACGCACAGTCCGACGCGTTGGCCACCGACCGCTACGACCACCGCGAACCGGCCGCCGTCTTCGACGTCGGTTTCGTTGAGTCGCCGGCGCATGTCGATCAGAGGCAGGACGATGTCGCGCAGTTTCATCACGGGGTGGCCGGACACGCTGCGGATCTCTTCCGGCTCGGGCCGAACAATCTCGACGATGCTCTGCAGCGGGATCGAGTACAGGTGGGACCCGACCTCGACCACCATCGCGGGCATGATCGCCACTGTGAGCGGGATCAGGATCTCGATGGTGGTCCCCTTGCCCTTCTTGCTCATGACGTTGATCGTGCCGTTGAGCTTGTTGATGTTGGTACGGACCACGTCCATGCCGACCCCCCGGCCGGACAGGTCGCTGACTTTCTGGGCGGTGGAGAAGCCGGCGGCGAAGATGAAGCCGAAGACATCCTCGTCGGACATCTGTTCGAGTTTCTCGGGGGTCGTCAGGCCTTTTTCCACCGCCTTGGCGCCGAGGACCTCACGATCCAAGCCTTTGCCGTCGTCGGTAATCGAGACGCGGACATGGCTGCCCTGGTGTTCGGCCTCGAGCCGGATGGTGCCGATTTCGGGCTTGCCAGCCTTGGCCCGGTCCTCGGGTAGTTCGATGCCGTGATCGGAGCTGTTGCGGAGGATGTGAACCAGCGGATCGGCAAGATGTTCTAGCACGCTCTTGTCGACCTCGGTTTCCTTGCCCACGATCTCCAGATTGATCTTTTTCTTGGTCATCCGGGCCATATCACGGATGACGCGCGGGTAGCGATCAAAGAGCTTGGCCAACGGCTGCATGCGCGTCCGCATGACGCTGACCTGTAATTCACTCATCAGGTGGTCCAGGTCCCCGGCCGCGCCGGCGAAGTCTTCTTCGATCTCCGGCGGGATGGACAGGTCCTTGATGCTGCGCGTCAGCGCCAGGATCCGGTTTTTGTTCAGGACCAACTGCCCGACAAGGTTCAGTAACGACTCAAGTCGGCTGACCTCCACTCGGATCGTCTGCTCCGCGATGGGCTTGGCCTGCTGGGTAGGCGTTTTCTTGTCGGCCTTATCGGCGGCCTGCTGTTTGGCCGTGTCGGTGTTTTTCTGTTCGGATTCGGACTTCGCCTGATCGCTTTCAGTCTGAGTTGGCTGAGGTGATTGATTGGTGTCGTCGGCACGTTCGGCCTGCGTGGGCGCTTCCGTTTTTTCGGGGGCGGTAATCACGCCGTCCAACACAAATACCTGCTGGACGTCGCCCTGGTGTTTGCCCTTGACGGATTCATCGATCGATCCGCTCTCAACCAGTTGTTTGAGGCGGTCACTGAACGTGTCCAACGGCCAGGTCAGAGCACGCTTGTCGTTGAGCGCCTCGGCCTGCTGTTCGATCAGATTGACCGCGGCCTTGATGCGGATGGCGACTTCTTCTCGTACGTCAGCGGGCTGATCGCTGACCTTCTCGGAAACTTCGGTCAAGGTATGGACCAGTGCGTTGAGCTGATCCAGCTCGAAGAACTCCGCGGTTTTTTCCATCTCCTGGCAGACTTCGTGGATGTGCTGCGCGGATTCTTCGACGGTCGCGTCGTTAGTCAGACCTTCAGCCGACTCCAACACCTGTTTTGCGGCATCGCGCAGGTCGGTGATCATGAACTCGATGAGGTCGAGTTTCTGCGGGCCCAGTTCCAGCGGGACGCCGGGCTTGTCATCCTCGACCGGGGCGTCCGGGCCGTCACCCGCCAAGGCCAACTGCGGGCTTGTATCCGCCTCATCCTTATTCGCTTTCCCCTCGGCGATGGCATGGAGACGGTCGATCAGGTCCTGCGGACCATCCTCGGCCTCTTCGCCGGCTGACAGTTGTTCGATCATCCCCCGGACCACGTCTGCGCTTTGCAACAGGGCGTCCATCACGTCCTCGGTCACGCCCACCTCACCCTTACGTAGTCGGTTGAGCGCGTCCTCTGCGGCGTGGGCGAAAGTGGTGACCGCGGTCAACCCGAGGAAACTGGCGGCACCCTTGATGGTGTGCAGTGCACGGAAGCAACTGTTGCACAGGTCCTGCGCTTCCGTCTCGCTCTCGGCGGACTCGAGCTTGACCAGGTCGGCGTCGAGTTGTTCGATCAGCTCACCTGATTCGGTCAGGAAGTCCTGTAACAAACTGGGGTCCAGATTGGATGACACGGTGTCGGCCTCTCTTGTTTAAGCTTTCTTGTAGGCGAACCCCTGCGGGTAGGGCAGCGGTTCAAACTTGGCTTCCAGGTTTCGCAGTGTCTCACTATGACCAATGAACAGTGTGCCATCGTCCTGGAGCTGTTCGTGGAAAAGCCTGGCACAATGATTTTTCATCTGGTCATCAAAATAGATCATCACGTTCCGGCAGAAGATGATGTCCCAGGTTCCGAAACGCTTGGCGGCAAGCCGGTCCTTGAGGTTGAGCTTTTCAAAATGGACCATGCTCTGGATTGTCGGGTCGAGGACATAGAAACTGCCCTCCTGCTTGAAGTAGCGGTTAAGCACCATCGGATTGACGGAGCGGATTGAGTAGTGCGGGTACTTGCCGGTCAATGCACTTTCGAGCACTTTTTCGCTGATATCGGTCCCGAGGATCTCGATCCGCCAGTCCATCAGGCGGACGCCGAGTGTGCGGTGGATCTGAATCGCGAGGGTATAAGGCTCTTCCCCGCTGGAACACGCGGCGGACCAGATCCGCAGGGTCTTGGTGGTCTTGCGGGCTTCCAGCAGCTTCGGCAGGACTTCCTTTTCAAACACCTCGAGCTGAGGCTCGTTCCGGAAGAAGCTGGTTTCGTTGATCGTGATGCGGTTGAACATCTCTTGGAACTCGTCGGACTGGTACGGCCCGGCGGTCAGGAACATGATGTATTGATCGAAATCATCGAAGTTCAGTTCTTCAAGCCGGCGTGACAACCGGCTTTCGAGAACATATTTCTTCGAGTCCTGAAAGTGTATACCCGATCGTTCGTAGACGACTTTGCGAAGTTTCTCGAACTGCTCGGGGGTCATGCTGATGGATTTCAGAGCCATACTTTTCCTCGCGTGCAAAGCGCCCCGGATCAGTTGAATTCCTGTGACCTGGCGGGCTTGGCGGATGATGATTCTGGTGGACCTCAGGCCGCCTTGGCCTGCTGCTCGATCTCCGCCAGCTCCTGTGTGCTGAACAGCTTCTCGAGGTTCAACAGGATCAGCAGCCGATCGTCCAGCTTGCCCACACCCTGGACGTACTCTGTATCGATCCCGCAGACCATGGACGGCGGGGGATCGACGATGCTGGAGTTGATCCGAAGCACCTCGTTGACACGGTCAACGGTGAAGCCGATCACGCGGCTGGCCACTTCCACGACGATGATGCGGACGTCATCGGATTCCTTGAGCTCGGTCAGGCCGAAGCGCTTTCGGAGATCAATGACGGGGATGATCTTGCCGCGCAGGTTGATCACGCCCTCGACGAACTCGGGGCTTTGCGGGACCCGCGTGATCTGCATCATGCGGTTGATTTCCTGAACACTGAGGATGGGTACAGCGTATTCTTCCTCGCCTACCTCAAAACTGACCAGTTGCAGCAGCTCGCCTTCCGGGCCGTTGCCTTGGCCGACCTGCTGGGTGGCATCGTTCGCCTGCGTGGTTGTCTGTGATGTCATGTTGCTTCCTCCGATCCTGCGGGATGGACTGGTTAAAGTTTTTGGTCAACCCCGGTGTTCCGGTAACGAGCCTCGAACTCGCTTTGCCGGTCTATCCTTGAATCGGAGCAGTCAATAAAGGGCTTTAGCTGTCATCAAAACATTGTTTCCCCGGCAAGCGACAGCCTCTGAAAGACACGCGCGATTCTGGGTACGTCGATGTTTCAGTACCCGATAAAAAGCGGACCACGTGTGTGTCATGGGTCGACATGGCGGCGCGGGCGCGAGCGGGGTAGACTGTGGCCATGTGGCGTCGGTTCGGATGTTGTCTCTTGCTTGCCGTGGGTCTGACCGCGGGGATGGTTGGCTGCGCCAGACACGTCAAGGTCGTGGATCAGCCGGTGGCGATCGACGCGGCACATTACCGGGCCTGTTTCGATGCTGCGATCGACGTGCTGCGAGACAACGGATTCGTGGTCGATCGGCGGGATTATCGGTATGGTGTGATCACGACCCGGCCGCTGGGTTCGCCGACAGTGCTCGAACCTTGGCACGCCCAGAACACCACGGCTGAACAGGCCTGGGAATCCACCTTCAACGATATTCGTCGCCGTGTGGCGGTCCGGTTGGTGAAGCATGCCTCCGCCCCTGATACCAATGACACCTTGGTGTCCAGCTACAACCTGGAGGTGGAGGTGGTTTTGGAGCACAAGCAGGTTCCGACACGACGGTTGACGGGTTCGGCCAAACGGAACGTGTTCTCCAGCCTGTCCGCGCCGCCACGAGAGTTGGCGGACAAGGGCGTCACCGGCACATACTGGGAACCGATCGGGCGCGATCAAGAACTGGAATCCCGGTTATTGACACAAATCCTGGATCGGCTTGGGGCAGGGAAAGGTACCCAATAAGTTGCCGACGGGGGGGCATTCCATCGGATATGGTGGGTTTTCCCCTCCTGTGCCGAAGCGGCTACACTTTCGGCATGAATGCTTCTACCGAACTGAAACGCCAAACCCTCCGCATCGGCCACAGCCCGGACCCCGACGACGCGTTCATGTGGTTCCCGCTGGCGAACTTCACCATGCCGGACGGCACGAAGCTGACGCCTAAAATCGATACCGGCCGATACGATTTCGTCCACGTTCTGGAAGATATCCAGTCATTGAACGAGCGCAGCGAGAAGGGCGAACTGGAGATCACCGCGCTGTCGATCCACCAGTACCCGTTCATTGCGGATAAATACGCCCTGACCAGTTGCGGCTCGTCGATGGGCGACGGGTACGGCCCGATGATCGTCGCGCCCAAGGCCATGTCAATCAGCGATCTGAAAGGCAAACGCCTGGCAATCCCGGGGTATCGAACCACGGCCTGGCTGGCGGCACAACTGATGCTGCATGAGTACGGGATCAGCAAGGATGACATCCGGGCCGAGTTCGTGATGTTTGACCAGATCATCCCGAAAGTCGCGGCCGGGGAATATGACGCGGGCCTGATTATTCATGAAGGCCAGCTGACGTACAGCAACGAGGGACTGGCTTGCGTGGTCGATCTGGGCAAGTGGTGGACCGACTCACGGAACCTGCCCCTGCCGTTGGGCGGTAACGCGATCCGGAGGGACCTCGGTGAGCAGATGCCGACGATCTGCCGGGTGTTGCTGGACTCCATTGAATATGCATTGAAACACCGTGAAGACTCGGTCGCGTTTGCCCTGAACTGGGCACGAGACATGGGCAAGGACTTAGCAGACCAATTCGTCGGCATGTACGTCAACCAATGGACGCTTGACTACGGCGAACGCGGCCGTGAGGCGGTCCGTCGCTTGTTGAAAGAAGCCGCCGACGCAGACCTGGTACCCGACTGCGGCGAGATCGACTTCGTCAATCCGGTGTAAAACCCGTCACCCCGGTAAGGAACATGACCATGAAATCTACGATAAGCCGACCGTGGCTGGGTGTTGCGTGCGTTGTTCCGGTTGTGTGTGGTTTCGTATCGGTGCAGGCTAAGGAAGTCGACACCTCGGTCATAGCAACGGTCGAGGTCGAGAAGCCGGCAATGGTGACGCGTGCCGAGTGGGGGTCGGACCCGCTGCCGATCCCGGAAGAGCGCAGACACGAACCGAAGTTCATCACGCTGCATCACGCCGGGGTGACCTGGACCGCCGGGAGCGATCCTTATGAAAAGGTCCGGAACCTGCAGGCGTGGGGAAAGAAGCCGATCGCTGAGGGTGGCAAGGACTGGCCGGACCTGCCTTACCATTACCTGATTGCACCGGACGGCACGATCTTTGAGGGACGTCCGACCGAGTACGAGCCGGAGACAAACACCAACTACGACGTGCACGGCCACATCGGGATCCAGTTATTCGGTAACTTCGAGGTTCAGCGTGTCAGCCCGCAACAACTGGCGTCGGCGGTCCGGCTGGTGGCCTGGTTGTCGCAGGAGTTCGACGTGCCGGACCAATGGATCCGAGGTCACCGCGACGTGGCGGACAACACCGACTGCCCGGGAAGAGACTTCTATCGTTACATTGAAAACGGCCGGTTGGTGGATTGGGTCAGACAGCTTCAGCGCGGGGAGACACCCGACATCGTCCCTGGTCCGGCACTGGAGGACGGGCCGACCGAGATGATCCCACTGCCGGGTCGTGACAAAGAACAGGACGGCTGATCCGGCAAGTTTTCTGGCATGAAACGATGGCCCCTGCTGTTGACATTGCTCACTGCCGTCATCCTCTTGACGGGTCGATGGACCGGTCCGAGCGACCTGTTTGATAACGATCAACCCAAAACCGTGGCCTACACGGTCGACATGGTTCGGAACGGGCGCTGGCTGTTGCCGGTGGACATGCTCGGTCGGCCGGCCACCAAACCCCCGATGTACAACTGGCTTGGTGCTCCGGCTGTGGCATTAGGCTGGC
>CAZJCN010000096.1:0-8057 GCA_964544195.1 uncultured Phycisphaeraceae bacterium
GACCGGAAAAGCGTGAGTTTGAGTCAACCATCGCAAGAGGAATAAAAAAACGTCCGGCAGAAGCCGGACGCATCATCAAAGCCAAAGCCAGCAGTGGGATTCGAACCCACGACCTGTGCTTTACGAAAGCACTGCTCTACCACTGAGCTATGCTGGCAGGGCCGGGCATTGTAAACAGCGTCGCGGACGGGGGCAATCCCTTCAGGACACGGTGACGCTTAGTCCCGGTAGAGGGCAAAAACCACGACCGTGGCGAAGCGCCGCATCCCCGGCAGCTTCAGCAGACCCGCGTCGAGCTTGTGCAGGGCGACCGCCAAAGGCCAGTTGTTCGGGAAGATCGGCCAGAGCCGACTGGTCAACTGAAACTCCCGCCGGACCATCCGCTTGAACGGACGGGCAAACTCGGTGATCGACCGGTCGTCCATCGGCGTCTCGTCCTCGGTCATCTCGTGGATCGAGTAGGGGATCAGCCGACGTAAGCGATCGAGCATCCGGGAGTTGACGACCGGCTCGGCAAAGACCGCCACGCCTCCGGGGTTGAGCCGATCACGAATCCGCAGGCTGAGGGTGTCGAGGTCGGGCAGATGATGCAGCGCCGCGTAGCCGATGATCGCGTCGAACGTTCGCCCGGCAAACGCCCGGTCGAAGTCGCCCGTGACCTGTGTATGCACCCGATGGCTGAGCTGGTTGACCGCAGCCCGTTGACGCACCATCTCGATGGACTTTTCCGACAGGTCGTAGGCGTAGACATGGGCCCCGTTATGAGCACACAGGCAGGCATCGATCCCGTTGCCCGAGGCAATCTCCAGCACATCCTTGCCTTCCAGCGGGTTCAGCAGGTGGTAGAAGTATTCCCGAGGGAAGATGGTGTCGGCGGGTGGGTCGGCGTAGCGGGCCTTGTCGAAGTCGGACAGTGGGGTGATCCCACGAGCGGCTTCCTGGGCATAGTGCCGGTTGAAGTGCTCCGCCTCCCGACGAAGCAGGGCGTCACGATCCGGGTCGGTGGGGCGAATCTGGCAGGTGACGGCTTGGGTCATCTCGGGCTCCGGGGCAATAAACGAATGAACCGCACAGCGGCATGTATCGTTTGTATCGGTTGTAGGGAGGCCGGGCTTGATCGGCCGATGATAAACTGTGTCAAGCCAATGACGTGAGTGAATCCCGGGATACGGAAAGGAGTCGGTGTGAGTACCAGGTCCGATAGGTCGAACAGGCTTTGGGGTTGGATGTCAGGGCAGATCAAGGCGGTCTGCCTGGCGGGCATGATGTTGACTCTGTCAGGATGTGCTCAGCCAAGCGAGGTGAACCACAGCTCACAGGAAGCCGGGCCCCGAACGACGGCTGCCAGTGCCCAGGCGGACCATGCTGCTTCAGCCGTTTCCTCAGCCGATGATCCCGATCAAATGAATCTATCCAAGGAGTATGTCGTGTTGCATGAGCGAGCGGACCGCCTGATCGTGGAGCTGCCGAACCGGATGATCGTGGTGGCCCAGGAGCTCCCGACGGCACCGGTCGTCTCGGCCCAGGCGTGGATCAAGACCGGCTCCATTTTTGAACAAGAGCATGTCGGCGCGGGGCTGAGCCATTTCCTCGAACATCTGCTCGCCGGCGGATCGACCTCCACACGGACCGAAGCCGAATCCAACGCCATCCTTGGCCGGATCGGTGCACAGACCAACGCCGCCACCGGTCAGGACACCGTCCGTTACTACGTCAACACCACACGGGAACATGCCGAAGACGCCATCGAGCTGGTGTCCGACTGGATGCAGAACGCTTTGATCACGCAGACGGAGTACGAGCGCGAACGCAGCGTGATCCAGCGTGAGATGGAGATGCGCAACAGTCGGCCGGACGTCATCCTCTGGAAACTGACTCAGCAGGCCCGGTACCAGGTCCACCCGGCCCGTGATCCGATCATCGGCTACCTCGACGAGTTCCTGTCGATCACACGGGACGAGATCTATGACTTCTACAAGCGGATGTACGTCCCGAACAACATGGTATTTCTGGTTGTGGGCGACATCGACAAGCATCAGGCCGTCGAGCAGGTTGCCGAACGCTGGGCACACGTCCCGCCGGGTCAGTTGCCGCAGGTGAGTCTGCCGGTGGAGCCGCCGGTGACCGAGCCGCGTGAGGTGACCGGCCATGCCGAGATCGAGATCCCGAAGCTGCGCCTGGTCTGGCCGGGCACGAAGCTGGGTGAGCCGGGCGATTACGAGCTGGATGTTCTGGCGATGGTGCTTGGTCAGGGAGAGTCCAGCCGACTGAAACGCCGTGTCCGTGACGAGCAGGGGCTGGCGACGTCGATCGGGGCCTACAACAGCAGCAACGTGTGGACGGAAGGCTATTTCGCCGTCTCCGCCGAGCCGAGGGACGGCATAGATTCGCTGGACGATCTCAAGCAGGCCATGTTGGCCGAGGTCGCCCGGCTGCGTGACGAACCGGTCAGCGAGGCGGAACTGGCCCGGGCCAAGCGGAAGGTGTTGGCCGATATCGCGCAGAGTAACCAGACGGTGGAGTCGGTCACCTCGACATTAGCCTGGGAGATCATTTCCCTCGGTGAGCCGGGCTATCTCAAGCGTTACGCCGAAGCGGTCCAGTCCCTGACCGCTGAGGGATTGCAGCAGGCGGCACGAAAGTACCTGACCGACGACAAGCTCATCACGGTCAAGTTGCTGCCGCGTGTGGACGAGCAATCGCAGGACATCCCGTTGACCAAGCGCGTCCCGCCTGCGATCGACCCGGCCACGGTCGAGCATCAGCCGGTCGAATTGGACAACAGCGCCTTGATCCACAAGCTCAACGACACGCTCGCCTCGGCGGACACCGACGCCAACGGCATCCGGATCGACAAGCCGGTGGAATACAAGCTGGACAACGGCCTGAAGCTGATCGTCCAACGCTCTACGGTCGTCCCCGCGGTGGCGATGCAGTATTACTGGATGGGTGGCCTGCTTGCTGACGAACCCGGCCGAGAGGGCGTCGCCAACGCGGTCGCGTCGATGCTGACCCGGGGAACCCAACACCACACCGCGCTGCAACTGGCTGAGGCGATCGAAGACCTGGGCGCGACCCTCACCGCCACAGCCGGGAACAACACCGCCTACGCCCAAGCTTCCGCCCTGCGTGAAGATTGGCCGACGGTCATGTCACTGCTCAGTGAAATCGTCATCGAGCCGGCGTTCGATACGGAGGAATGGGACAAGCTGCGTCCACGCTTGCTCGCCGCGATCGACCGGGAATCCGAAACCTGGATCGGCGAGCTTCGACAGGCGTTCCGTCGAGAATACTTCGGGCAGCACCCTTGGTCGCAGACCGCGTTGGGCCGGCGTGATGTCGTGGCTTCGCTGACGGTCGACGATCTTGCACGTTTCCATCACGAACACCTTAGCGCGTCCGACGGCGTGCTGGTGGTGGTCGGCGACGTGGACCCCGAACAGGTGTTTGAAAAGGCGCAACAGGCGTTCGCCGCGTTGCCGGAAACGACACCGCAGCCATTCGAGCCGCCGATTCCGGACAAGCCGACCGCCCGTGTTGTTCAGGTCGAGACGACCAAGCCCGCTACGGCGTTTTACATCGGTTTCGGTCCCGGGATCAGTCGGGATCACCCGGACTTCCCGGCCTTGTCGGTGTTGACTCGTGTCATGAGCGACTTTCCCTCAGGCTGGCTGGAGCAGGAACTGCGCGGGCGTGGGCCGGGCTTGGTCTATTCCGTCGGCGCCAGTGCCGTGTCGGGCCTGATCCCGGGGTATACGGCTGTGCTGTTCAACACCTCTTCCGACCAGGCGGTTGAAGCGCTGCAACGCACGATGCAGACGGTCCAGCGGGCCAAGTCGGGCGACTACACCGAGGACGACATCCAGCGGGCCAAGGCGAAGGTGCTGACCAACGAGTTCTTCGGCAGGCAAAGCCTGAGCAACCGTGCCATGCAATTAGCATTGGATGAGATCTACGGGCTGGACGACCCGGACTCCGAGAAGTTCCTGAATGCTGTCGCCGAAACGAACGCTCGCAGACTCAAACGCATGGCGGAACGCTACCTGGATAACCCCGTGGTTGTGGTGTTGACCAATGCTCCCTTGGACGATCAGGCGCTCGAGTCGGCCGCCAAGGCGCAGTGGCACCCGGAACCCGATCAGCCGGCCGAAGCGGCTGCAGGGCAGTAAACGTCGCGACATTTACACCTGTTCGGAAGGGTATGCGAGATCAACGGGCGAGGATCTGCCTCACCTTTTCGGTCAGCGCCTGAGCCTGTTCATCGTCAAGCTTACCCGCCGGCCAGTGGAGACCCAGCCCTGATCCGGGTTGACCGCCGGAGCGAGGGGCATCGGTCGGCTTGGGGATGATGTGGAAGTGGACGTGCATGACAACCTGCCCCGCCGGTTCGCCGATGTTGACCAGCACGTTGTAGGAAGGGCACTGCACCGCTTGCGAGATCGCTCTTGCCAATCGTGGTAATACCCGACCGACCGCCGCGGCGTCGTCATCGGGCAGGTCCGCCAGGTTTGCCGCGTGATGCTTGGGGATCACCAGCGCGTGCCCTTCGGACAGTGGGCCGAGGTCCAGAAACGCCAGCACCCGATCGTCTTCGTACAGCTTGTGACACGGGATCTGCCCGGCCACGATCTTGCAGAAGATGCAGTTGGGGTCCATCGCCTGCCTCCCGAATATTGAGGTTCCGTCCTACGGCGAAGCTTATTCGAAGTAGCCCAACGGCTGATTCACCCCGCGATAGGTCATCAGCGCGTTCTTGTTGGCTACCCCATTCCCGTCGCCGTCGTTGAAGATGTCGTCGCTGTCGTTGCGTTGACCGGCGTAACGGGTGGTGACGATCGGCGTGTCGGAAAACTCGACGGTCAGGTCGCCGAACCCGATCGAGCCGATCCATTCACCTTCCTCGCTGCCGTCGTGGATGCTCAGGTAGGTCTGCGGCGCCCCGGCGGTGGGGACGATGCTGCTGGTTTCCGCCAGCCGATCCGAGACCAGCACCGCCTGCGGGTTCTGCTGGTTGCGCCATTCCTCACGCCGATACGCATCCTGCGTGGTCGGGTTGGTATTGGTCGGGTTCGTAGAGAGATTGAGCATGGCAAAGGAATAATTGTCCTCGGTGACCGGGCCGTTCTGCCAGGGGATCTTGGTTTCCGACGGGCTGATCAGCGCGTCGCCGGTGGTGTAGTTCTCGGTCAGGAGGATCCAGTAGCGTGCTTCGGGGTTCTGGCCATACGCGCTGGGGCCGCTGGTGTCGGCCGTGTTGTCCGCAAACTCAAACCCGTCGAATCCCGGGAAGAACCCGCGTCGGCTCTCGCTGTAGGCGATCATCGACTGGATGATGTTTCGCACGAGGGTGTTGTTCTCGGTCTGCCGGGCGTTCCGCTTGATCGCGCCCAACGCGGGGAACAGCAGCCCGATCAGCACCGCGATGATCGCGATGACGACCAGCAGCTCGATGATGGTAAACGCTCGTCTGTGAATCATGTCTGTGTCCTCGATAGCGGAACGGTCGGTGTCGGCTCGACAACTACTGTAACCGCACGAACCCGATCACGCGCGGCGTGTCGCTGTCGCTGGCCAGACCGCTGCGGTCGATGATCGCGATGAACCGGGCGGATTCCACCGGCAACTGGTTGAAGGCGTCGTTGTCGTAACCCCGCACCACGCCATACACCACGAACCGGTCGCTCCGAACACTCAGCGACTGGCTGAGCATCCCGAACCGGGCGAGCAATTGCTCATTGTCGTCGCCCTGGTTGACGACGATGCGGTCCGGGTCGTCCGGGTCCGGGTACATATCGACCTTCTCGGGCAAGTCCCGCAACCCGTCCATCCCATAACGCAACATATCATTGGCGGCGGTGCCGCCCGGGTTCAGGTACAGCAGTTCCCCGAGGCTGGCGATGCCGGGGGTATTCAGCCGATCGTTCGGTTGCACATCCGGGAAACCCGGGATGTGGTCCGGGTTCAAGGTATTGTTTCGCACCTGCGTCACGTCGAACCCCGCGACCCCAGCGGTCCAATATTGTCCGTGCTGACCGCTGGGACGCAGGCCCTGACGCAACGGCTCGTCACGGTAGGCGACGATCGTGCGCATCAGCCGTTCCACTTCATCCAGGCTCTCACCCAACGGCGAAGCCAGCGTCAGCAGGTGCAGCGGCATCGTGTTGACGTTCATCAGGCCGGGCACGAACAACTCCTCGACCGACCCGGCCGAGTCCGCCGACGTGGCGAGGTTGTTGTCACCGTCGTCGTTGTCGTTGTCGTTGCCGTCGATCCGCGGGCTGAGTGTGGTGAACAGGTCCATGACCAGCGCCGCGTGCGGCAGGTCGTAACTGTTCACCACGTCGTAATCCGGGTCCGCCGGGTCGACCAGCAGGAAGTGTTCGCCCTTGCGGAAGACCGGCGCGTGGTTCGCGCTCATCCGTTCGGAAAACGTCTCGTTGTTGGTGAACCCGAACAGGTGCAGGTATCCCAACTCGGCCAGGCTGCGCATCGGGCGATCCGCCAACGCCAGTTGAAGCCGGTCGAAGAAATTCGCGTCGTCCGGGTGGGGGGTGATCGGCGTGCCCTTGTTGTCGCTGCCGAACCGGTCCACGTTCGTGGCATAGCTCCAGGAGTTGTTGGGGCTGTTGACGTTCGAGTCAGCCGAGCCGGGCCCATCGTCGATGACGAAGTTGATGTTCCGGCAGTCCCGCGCTGAGGAGGCCTGCGCAAACTGGTGCGCCTGCGTCGGCGTGTTCGGGTGGTCGATCGACGAGGGCAACGAGGCGGCCGGATCCAGCTCGATCTGGTCATACATCACAGGGCCGTCCGGTGTATCAACCCACAGCTCGACCACGATCGGCGTCGCGTCGCCGGGGGTGAAGTTGCCGAACGTCCCGTCGGGCAGCACCAGCACGTTGGCGTCGGCGGGGATGTTCAAGTCGCCAGCCAGGTCGCTGCCGTCCTGCGTGCCGGAGCTGGAGAGGCTGGTGTCGAGCTTGTCGATCGGCGGACTGATCAGCACGAGCGTGTCGTCGTTGCTGGCGTCGTTGCGTGGCTGGATGTCGGGCGTCGAGTTGTCGAACTGCCACGTGCCGACCGGTGTCCCGCCTTGGCGCACCCGGACTTCGACCTGCCCGGCCAGACCTTCCGTCGCGCCGTTGGCCGCGTTCGGGTCCGTGCCGTAGATCACGTGATTGAACGGGTTGCCCAGCTCGATGACCATCGCGCGGGTGTCGCCGCCGGTCACGGTTTCGTCATACGTCCAGGTGTCGTACTGGCCGTCCGGCCCGGCGTACCCGGCGTCCCCGGGTTTGAGCCCTGCCGCATCGACCAGATCGGTGTCGGCATACAGCGCTTGCGTATACACCTCACGGATAAACGGCAATTTCTCCAACCCGTAGCACCGCCCACCGCTGGGCAAGGTACGAGCGGTCGGGACGTTATCCTCGTCGGAGTAATCCTTGATCGCGACGACCATCTCCGCGACCAGGTCGTCGATCACGCTGTCCGACAGGCCGAGGTAGTTGCCGCCCAGATTGGCACGTGTCCGTTTGAAGATCGGGCGGAGCTGATCGCGAAGGTTGTCCAACGCAAGATTCAGGCTCGGGCCGGGGGTGTCCCAGTCACGGTTCAGGCCGAACTTGAACCGGCTGGTCTGCGGGTCGGTGCCGGTGCCGGGCAACACCGGGGCGTAAATCGCGGCCCCGCCGACGGTGGTGAGCATGTGACGGATCGCCGGGTATACACGGTTCCTGACCGCGACCGAATCGGTATCCTGCTCAGACAGGTTGCTCGGGTCGGAGCCGTAGAACCATCGGCCGATCGGGGCTTGGGGCGGGCCGGTATTACCCACGACATCGACATACGAACCTTCAGGAATACCGGTCAGCAGCGGGTGTTGCCGCAACGCCCGGCTGAGCTGCGGCCCGGCCGGGTAGTTCTGCCCCATCTGCACCTCGAGTGTCGAGGCGATATCGGGATCGTTCAATCCGCCGTAACGTCGCAGCTCCAATTCGGAGTCGATCAGGTAGTTGCGGTCCGTGTTGCCGTAGATCGAGCCCTGATCCTGCCACATC
>CAZJCN010000096.1:8157-9508 GCA_964544195.1 uncultured Phycisphaeraceae bacterium
TGTGACGGTGGCGGCGGTGTTGACGTTGATCATGGCGCTGAGGTCGACGATGCGAAGGGCCATGACGTACTTGCGACCGCCGAGGTTTCGGACACTGACCGGGGTCCACTGCCACCGGCTGTCCACGATGCCGTCGCCGTCGGCGTCTTCGCCACGCGGCAGGTAGCCGGGTTCGGCATACACAAGCCCGTTGACGGGGTTGTTGGAGATCGCCAGGTCGGTGTCACTGAGTCTCGCCTGACCGATCTGTGCCGTGTTAAATTGGATCGGCCGTTCGATCGGTCGGTTCGCGGCCCCGCCAGCCAACGGGTCGGGCAGCTCCAGCCAGATCCCGGTCAGGTTCGTCAGGTGCAGCCAGCGGTACTCGTTGTCGCCGGGCACCCAGACCGGCGCGGTGGACGCCAGCCAGCGGTCGTCGCGCGGCGGGTCACGGTCATCGCCGACGACGTTCGGGCTGTCGACCTGGTCGTAGCCGTTGACCAGAATCGTCGTCGGGTTCGGGTATTCGCGGACCGCTTCAAACTTGCGTTCGTTCGGATCGGTCCAGGGGTAGTCGAACAGCAGGTGGGGCTGATCGCGGTTGAGGATGACGTCGTCTTTGAGCTGGGTGTTGACCTCGGTGAGGATGCCGTTGATGACCTGGTTGATGTATCCGCGTTCGTGCCGGGCGGTGGCGAACTGGTCCATGCGGACGCGCTGCATGTACGAGATACCGATCATGGCGATGATGACCAGCACGGTGACACAGAGGATCAGCAGCGATCCTTGCTCGCGTGCCGTCGTCCGGGCCGTTCGGCGTGTGGTCTTTCGTGTGTTCATCGTTCGCCTCCTCGTTCGGGGTGTGGTGTTCGGTCGCGGATTACAGGCCCTGATGGTTGACCGGGATGATCAGTTCGTACCAGACCCCTTTTTCGGGAATCGTCTTGTTCGCGTTGTTCGGGTCGGTGATCTGTCGGCCTTCAAACTCGCCCCGGCGGTCGTGCAGGCGGTAACGGATGCGGATCATCCAGGGCCAACTCGTGAAGTTCGGCGATCCCACGTGCTGCCAGACGAACGCGGCGTTGGCACGAGTATTGGGGGTGTTGAACGGGGGTAAACTTAGGGTTCTTTCTGCATTTGGATAATAAGAGTAAGGGGGGGATGGCGGTGGGGCCGGCTCGGTCATGGGTTGTTCCGCGTTGTAAATCGCTGGATTCCACACCGGATTAGAAAAAGGTAGCGCGGTGTACCACTTGATTCGGCCCTGCCCATCGCGGTCCAGTTCGCCGTCCGGTCCCATCAGGGCCGGACTGATCGGCCCGGTGAACTGGGCGTTGACCACGTCCCCGGCCCATTCCACGATGAAGTCGCT
>CAZJCN010000097.1:0-3002 GCA_964544195.1 uncultured Phycisphaeraceae bacterium
ATCGTCGCCGGCGTCGCGATCTCCACCAAGATGGTCCTCGAACTCGCTCGCGTCTACCGACAGGAGATCGACCTCAAGACCGCCGAACAACTGCTCCGCGAACTCAGTAAGAACCTTGTCTCCGTCCTCGGCTCACACGCCGCCGGCCCCGTGATCGGGCAGATGATCGGCTCGGCGCTCAAGGGCGTGCCCGGCGTCGGAACCCTCACCGGCGGGGCCGTGCAGGGGCTGACCCAGGCCCTGATCACCCGGTGGATCGGGCGGGTCTTCATCGAGTACTTCCGCAACGAGTCCCAGCCGCCCAAGGGCGGGTTCGGCGCACTGGCTCGACGAAAATGGGAACAGGTATCCCAGACCAAAGAAATCGTCGATATGGCTATGGCACGACTCAAGGAATCCAACGCCGATAAGAGCCAACCGGCTCAGACGCAAACCAAGCTATGAACCGCCCCGACCCGCACCACACCGACGACGTCGACCTGCGTTACCGCGACGCCATCGATGCCGTCCAGCGCGTCCTCACCGAGCTGAGCCGATGCTCGGACGAGGAACGCGCCGAGCTGTCACGCGACGGCATCCAGCTTCGCCAGATGCTCAAGAAGCTGCGCGACGGCCGGGTCGATATCGTCGTCTTCGGCGAAATCAGCACCGGCAAAAGCGCGCTGATCAACGCCCTGGTCGGCGAAGAGGCCGCCAGTGTCAGTGCCGAAGGCGGATGGACACGCGAAAGCTGGATGGTCGCCTGGGACAAGTGCGGCTACCACGTCCCCGGGTTGGCGGACTCGAAAGTCGCTCTCATCGACACCCCCGGCATCAACGAGGTCGAGGGCGAAGCCCGCGCCCAACTGGCACGCGACGCCGCCGCCCACGGCGACCTGATCCTCTTCGTCACCGACTCCGACCTCAACCAGACCGAATACGAGTCCCTGCGACAACTGATCAACACCAATCGCCCGATCATCGTCGTCCTGAACAAGTGCGACCTCTACACCGAGCAGGAAATCGACGAGCTGGTCCGTGGGATCCGCGACGAACGGCTGGCCGACGTCCTCGACCCGCGCGACCTGGTCCTGACCGCCGCCGATCCCAAGCCCATCGAATACCTGATCGAGGAACCCGACGGCACGACCCGCACCGAGATGCGCGCCCCCGAACCGGACACACAGGCCCTGCGCGACCGCATCCTCGAAGTGCTGGGACGTGACGGCAAGGCGCTGCTCGCGCTCAACGCCGCCATGTTCGCCTCCGACAAGGCCGACCGCATCGCCAGCGTCAAGGTCCGGATGCGCGACCGTCAGGCCAACCGGCTCATCTGGACCTACGCCGCCAGCAAAGCCGTCGCCACCGCCGCCAACCCGCTGCCGTTGCTCGATATCTTCGGCGGGACCCTCGTCGACGCCAGCCAGATCGTCGCGCTCGGTCGGCTCTACGACATCCGACTCACCCGACGCAACGCCGCCAAACTCATCAAGGCGATCATGATCGCCGGCGGGCTGGTCACGCTCTCCCAGGTCGCCACCCACCTCGGCGCCGGGCTGCTCAAGGGCCTGACCGCCGGCGCCGGCACCCTCGTCACCGCCCCCGTCCAGGGCGCCGCCGCCGGCTACGGCTCCTACATCGTCGGACACGCCGCCAAGTACTACCTCGAACACGGCGCCAGCTGGGGCGGCAAAAGCCCCAAGGCCGTCGTCGCCGACATCATCGCCAACACCGATAAAGAGTCCGTCATCCAACGGCTCAAAGAAGAAATCAAAGCCAGGATCAGAAAAAACCCCCACGCCCCGTCGTGACACCCATCATCACCCAAACCACACGCCCCCGACTTTGCACCACAATTGAGCGCACAAAATCTAGGTTTTTCCAGGCTGATTTCTGCGCCCCGGTTTATTTTTCTTAACCGCTTACCCGGCAGAGACCAAACGTAAAAAACGATCCGATCACATGCCGTGTCGGTGCGCACATCCGCGTCTTTTCCGCCTTGAGTGACAGCGTCATGCAGTCGGCCGGACCGCGAGCACTTGAATCGCAGCCGTCGGTCGGCAACCGACCGTGTCACGCTGTTCGACAATCTCACGACGGCACAGCCCGGGTTCACTGAGATTCCGCTGAACTAAGACAGGACCGGGATTCACGGGCTGCCCCCACCGAGCCGACAGGCGAGGACGGGGCCTTTGAACGCACTGTGCCCCGGCGAGCGATGGAGCCACAGGAAGCGGGCTAGAGCCCGGTCCCAATGCACCGCGCCTGCCGTCCGGCCGGAAGACTCGTGAGATTGACGTCAGACACAACCCGACAGGCAAGGGATACCGCCGTGCATGATCACGGACCATGCCATGAATACACACACATGCAACGGACAAAGTTCGTTCGGGTATTCCTGCGCGCAAAGATGCCGGCAGGTTTTCGCCTTTTCGATGATGACTTGTCTGTCTGCGCCTGTCGGGTCAGATCCCGGACATCTCGCCGTAGAGATATTCCTTGAGGTAATGGATGGTCTTGGCCTGCCCGTTGAGCTGCCAACTGTTGATGTCACCGATGGAGACCATGCCCTGGAGCTGGCCCTGTTCGTCGACGACGGGCAGGTGCCGGATGCGCTGGTCGCGGAAGATGGCCCGGGCATCTTCGATCGAGGTTGTCTTGCGACAGACGGTGACGTCCTTGGTCATGACATCCTTAACCTTGGTCGCAGCGGGGTCCGTACGTTGGGCGACGACACGTCGCAGCACATCCCGTTCGGTGATGATGCCGACGATCCGCTGTCCCTGGAGGACGACCAGGCCGCCGATACGGTGTTCGTTCATGAGCAGCGCCGCGTCGAGCACGCTGGCATCAGGACCAATGGAAAATACCTGCGAACCCTTGAGTTTGAGCACGTCGTTCACGGTCGCCATAAGCGCTCCTTTCCGCTTGAGATGTCCGGGCTCACAACAGCCCGCCCTGCTGAACAGACTCGCCCCGTCGGCGTAGATGGGATCAGGCCGAGGGGTTTCTTACCAACGCAG
>CAZJCN010000097.1:3102-6308 GCA_964544195.1 uncultured Phycisphaeraceae bacterium
CGGATGTAGGCGACCTGGTCCAGCCGTTTGAGCCGTTCCGCCACGCGCTTGCCGATCTCCAGCGATGCGACCTCGCGCTCGCCGAGTCGGAACAGGTCTTCTTCGATGCTGTCGACCAGTTGGACGATCTTTTCAGCGGGGATCGGCCGTTTGTAGCAGGCTTTCTGAATGCCGACGGTCAGCTTCTCGCGGTCGTAGGGGACACGGGTGCCGTCACGCTTGATGACGTTGAGCCGGGTCTGCCGTTCGATGTGTTCGTAGGTGGTGAAGCGCTTGCCGCAGGTGTTGCATTGCCGACGACGTCGGATCGCCTTGCCCCCGTCACTGGATCGCGAGTCGATGACCTTGTCGTCGTTATCGTGGCAATAAGGGCAACGCATGACTGGAGATAAGTATCGGCCGGATGAGAGGTCCGGTCAATCACCAGCCGCTGACATCCTGACCAAACCGGTTAGATCCTGGGTAATGAAAAAGGGGGATCGCCCACGCAGCCATAAAAAAACCCACGACCGTTCGGCCGTGGGTTCTGGTCTAATCAGGAAAGTTGTTTCAGGCGTGACGTCGGCGACGGGTGGTCTGGAACATCAGGGCGGTCAGGCCCAACCCGGCCAGCGTGGTCGTCACCGGTTCCGGGATCGGCTGATCGGTCGGACGCAGCGCCAACTCGACGCCCTCATAGCCGGCGACGGTGGCGTAACCGTATTCAGGATAGATACCGTTACCGTTATCACTGTCACCAAGCTGCAGTGCAGAGATCGCGGGGAACTGACCGGACCCGAACACCTCCGCAAAGGCCTGCACGGTGAAGCGATAGTTGCCCGGACCGATGATGCCGTCCTCATCGAGCAAGATCTCGTCATCACGGACCGTGGTATTGAACACCGAACTGTTCGTATCGGTATTCACCAGCTCGACGAGCACGAAGCTGTCCTGATCGCTGAACGCGATACCCACAGCCAGCTCGTCCCCCGCGCCGACGAAACCCGAAAGGCTGAAATGAGCCGACTGATCAATGGAAAAGATGACTTCGAGCAGGCTCTCAGCGTCGGCTTCAAAACTGCCGGGTCCGACATGTTCCGCATCCGAGGTGGCGAACAATTCCGGAAACAGGCCGTGGTTCCCGCTGGCGTGTGCCCATCCGTCGCCGACAATCGACAACGGCCCGACACTGGAATCCTGAGACGCTTCAGCCGATGCAGATGGGCCGAAACCGTAAATCCTGTTCTGAACCGAATCGTCGTCGGCTCCGTCGAAACCCTCAGCCTCAGCGAAGACGTTGCTGTCAAACGTCGGGAAGCCAGCCCCCGGCGCGTCGCTGTTGCTGTCCGAATCCGGACCGGCCTGGGCATTGGCGGAAATCGAGCGGTTGTCAGCGGTCGGTGTCATCGTCAGGGCCGGTGCCTGCGCAGTGATGAACAGGGCCGGCAAAGCAGCCAAACAAAGCGTGCGAATCATCGTGAACCCCTTTCCCTCAAGGCTTATGCATGGTCAATAAAAGACGTGTCCACCCCGGCAGCCCACCCACCGGGAACAATTGATTTGACTGTGACGCAGTGTACCCGCAACACCCTCGTCGCACAAGGGTTATCGGGCTAATAGCAAGGAATTAATATTCCGGATGAAACCTGATCATAAGTCACACATGTGTGTTTACAAGATATGGTTACTTATCATCACATCCCCACCAACCACGTGATGTAGTGGATGAGCCGGGTAAGACAACCGCTAGATATCGTATGCCACCGGCCCGGTCAGTCCTGCTCGGTGGCGACGCGCTGGGCCTCCCGACGGGTCAGGTCCATCAGGCGTTGATGGGTACCGATGGCGCTGTCGGGATTGTTCGGGTCCGGCTGGCGCTGGATGTAGAACCCGTCGCTCTGCATCTCCCATGCCTGACGTTGATCGTTGAGCATGATGTCGAGAATCTGCTTGAGTCGCGCCTGCAACACAGGGTCGTAGATCGGCGTGACACATTCGACCCGATTATCGAGATTGCGATACATCCAGTCGGCGCTGCCGATGTAGTACTCGCCTTTACCTTCGCCGCCCGCGTCGTTGTGGAAGTAAAAGATACGGGAGTGCTCCAGGAATCGACCGATCACACTGATCACGCTGATGTTGTCGCTGAGGCCCGGCACCCCCGGCCGAAGCGTGCAGAACCCGCGCACGATCAACTTGATCCGAACGCCGGCCTGACTGGCTTCGTAGAGCTTGCGACAGATGCCGCGATCCTCCAGGCTGTTCATCTTGGCGATGATGGTCGGACGGTTCGGGTCGTCGGGGTCTGCACCCCGATCCTTCCAAGCTCTGCAGTGCGCGATCTCGCGATCGATCATCTCCACCAACCGGCTGCGCAGGTTGGTCGGCGCGACCAGCAGGTGCTTGAAATCGCGTTCACGGCTCATCCCGGTCAGGAAGTGGAACAACTGCACCACCTCGCCGGTGATCTCCGGGTTCGCGGTGAACAGGCCCAGATCGGTATAGAGCGTCGCGGTCTTGGGATGATAATTACCCGTACCGATGTGCGCGTAGCACCGCATGCCGTCGGCTTCATGACGGACGACCAGGCTGGTCTTGGTGTGGGTTTTCAGTCCCACCACGCCATAGACCACGTGCACGCCGGCTTTTTCGAGTTTGTGCGCCAATTGGACATTGCGCTCTTCGTCAAATCGGGCTTTCAATTCAACGAGGCATACCACCTGCTTGCCGCTCTCGGCTGCGCGGATGATGTCGGGGATGAACGGCGAATCCTCGCTGGTGCGGTACAACGTCAGCTTGATCGCGATGACCTTGGGATCGTCCGCTGCGGCGTGGATGAAACGCTCCACGCTGGCGGCAAACGATTCATACGGGTGATGCACCAAGACATCCCCGGCGCGGATGATGCTGAAGATGTCGGCTTCATCGTCCGTCAGTCTTGGGGGAACGATTGGTGTCCACGGCTCGTATTTCAGCTCCGGCCGATTCAGCCCGTGGATCACCCACAGGTCGTTGTACTGCAGCTCGCCGGGCATCTGGTAGATATCCTGCTCGCGCAGGTCCAACTGTTCGGCAAGCAGCCGGTTCATCGGCTTGGTCGGGTCGTCGGTCACTTCCAGACGAACCGCCTGCGCAAAACGACGGTCGCGCAGCTCCTGCTCGATCAGTTCCAACAGGTCTTCCGCGTCTTCTTCGTCCCGTTCCACATCGGCGTTCCGGGTCACTCG
>CAZJCN010000097.1:6408-9498 GCA_964544195.1 uncultured Phycisphaeraceae bacterium
GCCTTGGCCCGCTGAAATTCGTTGAGTTGGTCCCATGTCAGCAGGTGGATGCCCTGTTCCGCCAGCGCGGGCTTGACCGCCTGCTCAAAACAGTCCGCCTGGATGCGCAGCATCGGGAGCACGGCCTGTCGGATCAAGGCTAATTGTTCCGTCGGTGTTAACCCGTCCGGGCTTCGCTTGCTGACGCGGGCCTCGATCTGTCGTTTCAGTCCACCGACCCGCTTCTGGAAATACTCGTCCAGGTTGGAGTTGAAGATCGCCAGGAAGCCGGCCCGCTCGAGCAGGGGGGTCCGTTCGTCCAAGGCCTCGTGCAACACACGACGATTGAACTCCAGCCAGGACAGCTCCCGGTTCAGGAACAACACGTTACCCAAGTCGTCGCATTCCGCGTGACCGGGTGCCGGCAGGCTGACCGAGGGGGAATCGGGGCTGGGTTGATTCATCTATCCGACTGGTTCTCACAATGGGTAGAGAAAACGCTCATGTTATCGGGGCTTTGGCCTATCGAGGCGCTCGGCCGTCTTTTCATCGACCAGAACCACTGCCCGCGTCAGCCTCAACCGGTCAAGGATAGGCCCGTTGATCCCGGTTTCCAAGCGGATCGTCAGGTCGGAACCGAGCAGAGGGGCTTGTACCCGGACACGCGGCTGCTTACCGTTGATCCGCCAACGCCCGATCTCCTGCCCGCCGTTGATCAGCACCAGATCGAAGTCCGCCCACCGGTCGATATCGTCCGGAGCGTCTTGCACGTCCAGTTCCGCCTCGGCTGCGAACCGGACCGCACCTTCGGGCAGTTCATAGGTCAGTGACGCGGGTGCGTGCATCCTGACGGTTTGCGAATCGGTCCTGACCGGCAATCGTAATCCGAAGACCTCACCGGCCGACGATTCACGAAGCAATAATCGGTTCAGCGGAATAATCCGGTAACTCCCGCTGCCGAAATCGATCTGTGCCAGCTCGGACATCGGCCATTCAAACGTGACGGAAGCATCGCCCGGTATCTCCGCGGAACCCTTGATGATCTCATCTGCGATCCGAAGATCACTGACATACACCCGCGTCCCATCCGCCAGCGTCAACAGGTGTTCGTAGGATCCCCGATCCTGAAGCGGGTTGGCCATCGCCAGCCAGGCGATCCTTGAATACGGAATCGTCACCGGTTCGTTGCTCGAGTCCGTGAGTAACTCCACACCCTTGTCGTTCAACCCGGTGACGAAACCGATCAGCGCATCTCCGTTGATCAAACGCAGCGTATCGGATGAGGGAGGTAACTCCATGTCATTGAGCGACGGGATATTCGCGGCGTCCCAGACGATCCGTGATACCCGGTCGAGTGATACAGTGAGGGTATTCAGCCGATCGTGTCGCCAGCGCAGCCCATCGCCTTGGGGGCTGGGGCCGACCCAGATGCCGGTGAAACACTGGCCGTCCGTCAAGGTCAGGCTGGGGGCGGGCAGGTCGATCGGTGTGGTGTCCGCGATGTGGTGCAAACGAACCAGTGATTCGGCCGGCTCGCTCTGAAGGATGCGGTCACGGTCAAAATAAGTCAGCGTGTCATCCATGAACGCGACGATCGAGACAGGTTGATCGTCAAGGTCCGGGCCGATCAGGAACGCCGGTGTGACGGCTTTGGCATCCGCCAGGTTCATCAGGGCAATACACCCAACGCATGTCGGAGTCATGCTTCGGACCACAGAAATAAAAACACTCAATGCACGCATCACTTCTGAAATATCGGCAAAAGTCGGTTGGGTATCTGAAGGATCAGCAGGCTCATCGCCGTCCCATAAGGGCTGCCATGACCGCTGTTCCATGAGCCGTCGGGCTGTTGCTGGCTGACGAGTTGATCGCGGACCTTTGGAAACCACCTCTGCCAATGGTCGCCACCGGCAAGGAACATCGCTTGCGCCGCGTAGTAGTGGCCGTAGAAATAATGCCCACCGGTCCGGAACGTGACGTTGTCCGTGCCACCTTGCTCCAGATACGCCAACCCTTTGTTCAACGCATCATCCTGATAGACCCCGGCGTAGTAGAGCGCCGCAACCCCGGCTGCTGAGCGTGGGAACGCTGAACCGCCTGAGTTAAGCATGTACTTGAAGCCGCCGTCGGCTGGGTTCTGGCACTGACGCACGTAGGCGATCGCGCGATCAATGGTTTCCTTGGGCACGCTCAGGCCGGCGTTTCGCGCCGAACGCAACGCCATCACCTGACAGATCGTGACGGAGATATCCGCGTCGAACGGCCGGGGCTGGTAGCGCCACCCGCCTTCGGGGTTTTGTGTGGTAACGATCAGGCGGACCGCTTTCTGCAACGCTTCACGGATGCGGGGGTCGCCGGTCATCCCGTACACCTCACCGAGAAACAGTGTCGCAAACCCGTGGCCGTACATCGGTCCGTGTGAGGTGTCGGCCGCGATCAACCCGGACTCGGTCGCGTGGTCGAGGATGAAGTCGAGGCCGCGCTGCACGTTCGGGCCGTACTCACCGCGACCGGGCAGGTGGCCGTCGGCCATGAACGCTAAACACGCCAGTCCGGTGATGCCGACGTGTTCAGGAAAGCGTGGCCCACCGAAGCTGCCGTTTTCGTTCTGTGCTTGCGCCAGGTACGCCAATCCGCGTTGCACCGCAACCCGCGTTTCAGGTGTGATCTCGGTAAACGTCGGGGCGTCCTCGGCGAGCGGCTGCGCCTTGGTCCATACAGCCATCCCGAACACCAGACACGCCAGAGAGAGCAGTTGGATTGTCCATCGTAATCGGCGGGTCACTCGGCGGGCTCCTGCTCTGCCAGAGCTTTGTAGTACGCTTCGGTGATTCGGCGGTACAGCGGGCTGAACCGTTCGCGCAGGCCGTCGGTCAGTTCGTCACGGACTCGTGGCGGCAGGGCGCCCCACTCCCGGCGGAGCTGCTCGATCGCGGTGTCGGGCGTCTCGGGGTCGATCGGGTCCGTGACACCCGCCTGCCCGGTGCTGGCTTGTTGCCCGCTGGACTGTGGAGACGAACCGGCCCGTGGTCTGCCTTGTCGGGGAAGCGATTGGCTGCCCTGATCCTGCGATTGGGCCTGATCGGAAGAACCGCTCCCGCCGGATTGCCC
>CAZJCN010000098.1:0-6675 GCA_964544195.1 uncultured Phycisphaeraceae bacterium
ACGAGCTTGTCGTCGATCTCGGTGATCCCGGTGACGGACATGTGATCGCTGCCGGTTTCTTCGGGGACGCTTCGCATGGCTTTCCAGCTGATGCGGTGGATATGGTCGACCCGTTCGACTTTGAACGCGGCCTGTGCGCCGTTGAACTCGGTGACGATGATGCGGTGTGTGTCCGGGTTGTCGTTGAGGGGTTGGATGTTGAAGTAGCTGTGCAGATCGACCAGGGGCAGGACGACGCCTCGGAGGTTGAACATGCCCAGCACGTCCTTGGGTTGTCCGGGGCTGGCGGCGACGGGGACGGGCAGGATGACTTCGCGGACCTTGGCGACGTTGACGCCGTAGGTCTGTTCGCCGAGGCCGAAGACCAGCACTTCCAGTTCGTTGGTTCCGGACTCCAGCAGGATGGCGTCGTGTTTGGACGGGTTGGATTGAGTTGACATGGGTCCTCCGATCACGTGTCATCCGGTAGAATCGACGGACGGGGGCCGGGTCTTGAGCAGTGGCTGTGTGGGTGCGGTGGAATCGTGTGGTTTGACAGTATTTATGGGTCGGAATAATCTCTATTGGCTGGGCCGGACAGGCCCCGGACGGTGACCATAGCTCAATCGGTAGAGCACCGCGTTGTGGTCGCGGGGGTTGCGGGTTCGAGTCCCGTTGGTCACCCTTTTTGAACGATCCTTGGCCGGGTCAGGGCCGGTCACGCCAGAACAGGATCGGCTGGCCGCGCCCCGAAAACGGACGTTCGATGATGCTGGCCCAGAACCTTTCTTTTATCGGCCACCGTGTCCGGGAAAACCTGGAAGGGTTTGGTCGGTTTACTCAGTTCACCCTGTCGGCTGTGGCCTGGACCATGCGAGGCGCGGGGGGATACGGAAGGCTTCGTCTGTTGATCCCACAGTTGTATTCCGTGGGCACGCTGAGCATCCCGGTGGTGGCGCTGGTGGGTGCGTTCGTGGGGGCGGTGTTGGGCGTGGAGATGTTCTCGCAGTTTCAGGCGATCGGGCAGGAGACCCGGCTGGGCGGGGTGATTCATATTTCGGTGGTGAAGCAGATCGGGCCGGTGCTGGCGGCGGTGATGATCGCCGGCCGGGTCGGCGGGGCGGTCAGCGCGGAGCTGGGCTCGATGCGGGTGACCGAGCAGTTGGACGCCTTGCGTGTCATGGGCAGCGACCCGATCCGTCACCTGGTGGTGCCTCGCGTGCTGGCGTGCCTGATCATGGTGCCGATCCTGACGGTGTTCAGCGACCTGCTGGGGATCTTCGGGAGCTGGGCGGTGGTGGTCCAGGGTTTCGGCGTGGACGCGAGCGAGTACTGGGCGTTTTCCAGCCAGTTTGTCGGGAACTGGGACGTGTGCACGGGCTTGGTCAAGAGCGTGGTGTTCGGGGTGACCATCGGGTTGATCAGCTGTTACAAGGGCTTTCATTGTGGTACGGGGGCGTCCGGTGTCGGCCGGGCGGCGACCGAGGCATTCGTGGTCAGCTTCATCGCGATCATCGTGATCAATTTCTTCCTCGCCAAGTTCATGAACGACCTGTACACCATGATCTACGGCAGCACGGTTCTCAACGCGATCGGGTAAAGCCAGCAACCGCTGCGTTCGGCGTACGGTGATTCTTTCACATCGGTCTTACGGCAGGGCACCGGCCGGGCCGAAGGTGCCGCTGTGTGCCAGAAGAATGGTCAATGTGACCGTGATGGGCGACAGCAGCGTGGCATAAAAGACGGTGCGTGCGACGAAGGCGGGGTGGTTGTCGAACTCCAGGCAGATAAGCATGCAGTTGACCGCGGTGGGCATGGCGGTGGAGATCAGCAACACCTGCGCGACCGGGCCGGTCCATCCCAGGAGTTTAAGCAGGATGAATCCGACGACCGGGCCGCCGATCAGTCGCAGGCCGACCGCCAGGGGCAGGGGGCCTTTGCCGTCGCCGCGTTCGACCACAGCCAGTTGTGCTCCTAACGTCACAAGCGCCACGACGATAAACCCGTTCTTGATAAACAGCACGGTGTCCCAGAATGGCTGGATGTATTGCGAGACGGTCGGGGCGTGTTCCCCGAGCAGGTTGCGGACGCTGATGGTGATCAGGCCGGCGAAGAGGGCGTAGATCGGTGGGAAGCGGGCGATCTGGGCGAGGGTTTTACGCCATTGCCCGTCGGCGGGTCGTCCAGCGGCAAGCAGGATGCCGAGGCTGAAGGTGCTGATGTTCTGCACGATCAGGACAAAGACCTGCAGGCCGGTGGCGCCCGCGGAACCGAACGCGGTGCCACGGAAGGCCAGTTCCTGCACGGGCAGGCCGTAGTTGCCGGAGTTGTAGAAGATGCTGGTCATCAGCATGGCACGGCGTTGGTCGGCGGGGACGCCGCGCAGCCAGGCGAGCGTGTAGGCCAGCCCCGCCCAGACCGCCATGGCGAACAGGGTAAAGCCCACCATCTTCGCCACGTCCCCGACACCGGGCCGGGAACCGACGACCGCGAAATACACGATGCCCGGCACAACGACGTAGAAGTTCAGCCGAACCATTGTCGGCATGTCCAAACCGATCTTCTTCTGGATCAGGAACCCCAGCCCGACCAGCAGCATCACCGGCAGGACGATGAACCAGGCGATCTGAAAGATGTCGGAAAGCAGGTGGATCATCGTGTTCGGGGGATACGCGGGAGTTGCTCAGCCTGTTAGTCCACACCAATGCGCGGGCAAAGCGATCGGATACCGCAACCTTCGCAGTCGGGATTCCGCGCCTTGCACGGCCCTCGTCCGTGGTGAATCAAAAGGTGGCTGAGCATGGTCCAGTTCTTTCTGGGGAACAGGGCCATCAGGTCCTGCTCGATCTTTTTCGGGTCTTTGTGTTTCGTCCACCCGAGTCGGTGGCTAAGGCGGGCAACGTGGGTATCGACGACGACACCTTCATTCTTGCCATAGGCGTTACCGAGGACGACGTTGGCGGTTTTCCTGGCGACCCCCGGCAGCTTGAGCAGATCTTCCATGGTGTCGGGGACTTTGCCGCCGTGGTCCTGCACGATCGCTAACGCCGCACCCTTGATGTTCTTGGCCTTGTTCCGGAAGAACCCGGTAGTGCGGATCAGTTCTTCGAGGTCTTCGATTTTCGCCTCGGCCATTTTCTTCGGCGTGGGGTAGGCCTTGAACAGGGCGGGGGTGACCATGTTGACCCGGGCGTCGGTGCATTGTGCCGAGAGGATCGTCGCGACGAGTAACTGGAACGGGTTCTTATGGTCCAGCGCGCAGCGTGCGTCGGGATAGAGCTTTTCCAGTTCGCGGTAGATCTTCGCGGCCCGGCGCTTGAGCGTAGCTCCCGATTCAGGAGAGTTTTTCCGAGTGGATGCGGTGCGTTTCTTGCCCATGTCGGCGGGTCAGGGGGTTGTCAACTGGCCCAGGCTCGCCAGTTGGATGGCAGCAGACAGGTCCAGCCGTTCGATTCGGTTGATCAGGTTCGACAGGTCTGTCGCCGCGACGAACAGGCCGGTGTGATCCGGGTATCGGATCACCGCTTCGGTGCTCTCAGATAGAGCTTCACGCACCTTACCGGGGTCGGTGCCGTCAACAATCGACACCGGCCCGCAGCACAGGTCCATCTGGGGCTGGCCGTCGTAACGACCAAGCAGGGCGAGGACGTGTGCCGGTTCGATGAAGGCCGAGGCACGCAAGCCCGACCCGGTCGAATCCATGTGGGTTTGGTACGCGTCGCGGTGCGGCTGCCAGGTCTCCGGCGGGATGCCTTCACCACCCTGGACATTTTCGCCGCCGATGTCTACGCAGATCAGGTCGTCGGGTTTCAGGTCAACCCGGCGAACTCCCATCGGCGTCACCAGATACCGTCGGCGGTGGACTTCACAGCTCAACAGGCCGTCACTCCCGACGATCATGCCGCGTAACCAGAGCTGGTTCAGTGCCCGGCAAAAGTGTTCGCGCAGTTGTGCTTCATCCATAATTACTCGTGCCCCCTAAGGACGTTCGAAGCCGGTTGCGTCCCGGTTGTATCCATCCCCTGACCCGCTTCATGCTTCACGCAGCAGCCTTCCACGAAAGTTTCTCCGTCCTGCCAGACCTCGCGTTTCCAGACCGGCAGTTCCTGCTTGAGCCGGTCGATCAGGTAGCGACAGGCCTGAAACGACTCGGCCCGGTGCGGCGTGGCGACCTGGATGACGACGCTGGCTTGTCCGGGCTCGACCGCGCCTTGAGCGTGGACGATGCGGATCGCTCGGCAGTGAAACTTGACGGCCGCGTCGTGGGCCATCCGGTTGAGGACTTTCTCCGCCATCGGGGCGTAGACCTCGTATTCCAGCCGGAGCAGCTTGCCGTGTTCGGGGTGGGTGTCCGCCCGGGTCCTTCCGAGGAAGACACATTCGCCGCCGCATTCGCTTGGCCAGTCCATCTCCGAAAACGAGACGGGGCCGTCCTGCACAGCCGCATGGATCCGCACGGGGTGTTTCAGTTGTTTCCGGGTTTCGTCCGCCATGAGCCGTGTATTGTATACAAACCCCGTTCAGTGCGCAGCCTGCAGAAAAGGCCCGTCGGCGAGGGGATACGCCATACGGGCCTTGAGGGGGGGTTAAGGAGGTTGAGTACCACTGACTAATACGTACTCTGCATGGGGAGGTTCGCCCATTTTAACGTAGGGTGATGATTTATTCGCGTGGTATGGAAAAGTCCCGCGCGCCGGAATCAGGATGTCCGGATCGGGTGGTGAACTGTCGGTTGCGGCCGGGCGGTCAGGTCTCGGCCTTGGTGGGTTGGGCTTTGTCGTCGACCTTCTCCCTCATCTCCCGCAGCAGTTCGAAAGCTTTGAGCGGGCTGATCGTGTTGATATCCAGAGACTTGATCTCGTCGATGACGGGATGGCTGACAAACTCGGTAAACAGCGGCAGTTGCTGGGTGTCCGGCTTGACGGTGGCCTCGGACGGGGGGCGGGTGGCGGAACCTTCGTGGCTGACGGATAGCTCGCTGAGCAGTTCGTTGGCGCGACGGACGACCGGCGAAGGCAGGCCGGCCAGCTTGGCGACGTGGATGCCGTAGCTGCGGTCGGTCGCACCGGGGACGATGCGGTGCAGGAACACGATCTGGTCCTGCCATTCTCGCACGGAGACATTGAGGTTGACGACGTTGGCGTGGGTCTGTGGCAGGGTGGTCAGTTCGTGATAGTGGGTGGCGAACAGGGTGCGCGGGCCCAGAGACGCGAGGTATTCGGCGATGGCCCAGGCCAGGCTCAGCCCGTCCAGCGTGCTGGTTCCCCGTCCGATCTCGTCCAGGATGACCAGGCTCCGCCGGGTGGCGTGGTGGCAGATGTTGGCTGTCTCGGTCATCTCGACCATAAAGGTGGACTGGCCGGTGTGCAGTTCGTCGCTGGAGCCGATGCGGGTGAAGATTCGGTCGCACAGTCCGATCGTGGCCTGCTCGGCTGGGACGAAAGAGCCGGCGTGAGCCATCAGTGTGAGCAGCGCCGCCTGCCGGATGTAGGTGGACTTGCCGGCCATGTTCGGCCCGGTGATCAGGGCGAGGGTCCGGTCGGGTGCGGGCGTGGTTGGGGCCTCTTCTTCTCGGTCAGACGCGGAACCACACACTCCTGACCCCAGTTCGATGTCGTTGGCGACGAACCGGTCGCCGAGCAGTTCGTCCAGCACCGGGTGTTTGCCTGCCTTGATGGACAGGACGGGTTCTTCGACGATGGTCGGGCAGACGTAGCTGCGCTTCACCGCACGGCGGGCGAAGCAGGCCAGCACGTCCAGCTCGGCGACCGTTTGGGCGAACGTGTGTAACGCGTCGAGTTTTTGCGTGGCCAGTTCACAGAATTCGGAAAACAGGGTTTGCTCTCGCGCGATGGCTTTGCTCTGCGCGGACAGGGCCTTGTCTTCGTAGGCTTTGAGCTCCTCGGTGACGTAGCGCTCGGCGTTCTTGAGGGTCTGGCGTCTCGTCCAGGCCTGAGGCGCCTTGTCCCGGTGGACGGCTGTGGTTTCGATGTAGTAGCCGAAAACCTTGTTGTAGCCGATCTTCAGCGTGGGGATGCCGGTTTCGTCGATGAGTTTCTTCTGATACTCGGCGAGCCAGCTCCGGCTGTCACGCTGGAGCGAGCGGTATTCGTCGAGCTGGGTGTCGTAGCCGTCCTTGATCAGCCCGCCGTCGCGCATGTGGGTGGGGGGTGTCTCGACACAGGCGGCTTCGATCTGTTGTCCGAGTGACCGGATGTCGGGGATGAGGTCGTTGATCTGTTGGTGGTAAGCCGAGAGCGCCGGCCGATCGGCGAGCAGATCAGCCAGTGTTTCGATGGTGACGGCACTTCGGCCCAACCCGACCAGGTCGCGCGGCGAGGCACGGCCGACGGACAGCCGGGCGGTGATGCGTTCGACGTCCTGCACGTCCTTGAGCGTGTCGGAAAGCCGGCGTTCAAATCGGCTGTCATCGACCAGCGCCCGGACTACCTGTTGGCGTTGTTTGATCGCCTGCCGGTCGCATAACGGGTAGCAGAGCCAGTGGCGGAGCAGGCGCTTGCCCATCGCGGTGTGACAGCCTTGGAGCACGCCCAGGAGCGAGCCGGCGGCGGACTCGGACCGCATGGTGCGTTCCACCTCGAGGCTGCGCAGCGAGGTCTGGTCGATGACCAGATGTTTGTCCCGCGCAAACCGCTTAGGGGGGCGCAGGTGGGCGATCCGGCCGTTGGCATCGAC
>CAZJCN010000098.1:6775-9497 GCA_964544195.1 uncultured Phycisphaeraceae bacterium
GTGACGACACGGGTGACGTCGCGTTTGACCACACCTTTCGCTTGGGCGGGGTCTTCGACCTGATCGCAGACGGCGACGCGGTAGCCGGCCTGAATCATGCGGCGCAGGTAGCCATCCACCGCGTGGTAGGGGACGCCGGCCATCGGGATGCCCTTGGTGCGTTGCGTGAGCGTGACGCCGAGGACCTTGTGCGCCAGTTCCGCGTCTTCGTAGAACATCTCATAGAAGTCGCCCATGCGGAAGAACAGCACGCAGCCGGGGTACTGCTGCTTGAAGCGGTGAAACTGCTTCATCGCCGGGGTGGAGTGCGGGTCGTTCGCTTTGGCCATAGACGCCACATCTTACCCGATCGGCAGTGGGTTCAGGAGAGGCGACTGAGCGTATACTGAACGGATGCCGGACCTGTTTGAAGACAACGCACCCACCGAGACGAGCCCAGAGGTTGGTCGATTTGCCGTGGTGGCGATCGAGCGTGGGGTGGACGCGACCGGGGCGGGGCTGACGTATGCCGTGCCGGAGGACCTGTCGGACCTGGCGGTGGGTGACCGGGTGGTGGTGCCGTTAGGTCGGGGCAACAAGCCGGTGCATGGCTTTGTGGTCGAGCTGACCTCACACAGCGAATACGAGGGCGGCCGGATCAAGCCGATCCTTTCGCGTGCGGAGGGAGCGGTGTCGCTACCGCCGGACCTGATTGAGCTGGCGCGATGGATCAGTGCCTATTACTGTTGTCCGTTGGGGATGGTGTTCGGATCGATGATGCCGGCGGCGGTCAAGCGGGGGACCGGGACGGTGCATCGGCCGATGGTGCGTTTTCTGAAGCAGCCGGAAGAATCGGTCAGGCTGTCGAAGCTTCAGCGCAAAGCTCTGGAGATTGCCCGGGAGCAACGGGGCGAGGTTGACGATGCGAACACGGGTTGGCTGGATGTCAAGACGTTGGCCGATCTGGCCGGTGCGAAGACGACCGGCCCGGTTAAACAGTTGATCGACGCGGGCTGTCTTGAGGTCATGTCGCAGGCGCGTGTGGTCTCGGACCTGGACCTTCGCGCGCAGGAGGAGATCGAGCCGGCGGGCCGATTCACGCTGAATCGTGGGCAGCGGGACGCCATCGACCACCTGACCCGTCACCTGCACGAAGGTTTCGGTGTGCATCTGTTGCATGGTGTGACCGGCAGCGGCAAGACCGAGGTGTATCTGCGCCTGATCGAGGCGGCGATCGACATGGGGGTTAAGGGGAAGGATAACCAGGGGGCTAGTCTTGGCGCGATCGTGCTGGTGCCGGAGATCGCGTTGACGCCGCAGACGGTGGGGCGGTTCCTCGGGCGATTCCGGAACATCGCGGTGTTGCATTCGGGCCTGACCCCGGCCCAACGGCACGCGCAATGGCGGCGGATCCGGGATGGACAGGCTGACATCGTGGTCGGGGCGCGATCGGCTGTATTCGCCCCGGTGTGCAACCTTCGGCTGATCATCGTGGATGAAGAACATGAGTCCAGCTACAAGCAGGACCAGCTGCCCCGTTATCACGCGCGGGACGTGGCGATCAAACGTGGGCAGATGCTGGGGGTCCCGGTTGTGCTCGGGTCAGCCACGCCGAGCCTGGAAAGCTATTACAACGCCACGGGGGGCATGGCGAACGGTACGGATATAGCCAACGGGAAAAATCACGGCGAGCCGGCTTCGGCGGGCAATTCCCCATCGGTGGAACGCAGACCCAACTATCACCTGATCCGTCTTCCGGAACGTGCACCGGGCATGCGGCTGCCGGACGTGCAGATCGTGGACATGCAGGAGGAACGCCGTCATCGGCGGGGAATCCACCTGCTCAGCAGACGGCTTGAACAGGAGTTGGAACGGGTGTTGCAGGGTGAGCCGGGTTCGGCTCGAAGCTCGCGCGGTCAGGCGATGTTGTTGTTGAATCGTCGCGGTTATGCCAATTATGTGGCGTGTCCGGACCACCGATGCGGCTGGATGATGCGGTGTCAGCACTGCGATGCGACGGTGGTGTATCACAAGGATAAACGCCTGCCGACGGGGGGCTATGTCCGCTGTCATCACTGCGACGCGGAGCAACTGCTGGTGACACAGTGCCCGGAATCGGGGCACAAGATCACGGTGTTCGGCTTGGGGACACAGAAAGTCGAAGAGGAGATCGTGCAGAAGTTTCCGGGTGTGCGCGTGGCGAGGATGGACTCGGACACGATGCGAAACGCAAGAGACTATCAGCAGACGCTGGATCGGTTTCGGGCCGGGGAAATTGATGTGCTGCTCGGGACGCAGATGATTGCCAAGGGGCTGGACTTTCCGGGCGTGCGATTGGTCGGTGTGATCAGCGCGGACACGGCTTTGCACCTGCCGGATTTTCGCGCCTCGGAGCGTACGTTTCAGTTGATATCGCAGGTGGCGGGGCGTTGCGGGCGGAGTGAACACCCCGGGCGGGTGGTTGTGCAGACGTTCAGCCCGAACGATCCGGCGATCACTTTGGCGGCGGCGCACGATTACGACACGTTCGCTAAGCGTGAGATCGCATTGCGCGCCGAGGTCGGGTTGCCCCCGATCTCGCGGATGGCTCGGATTGTCGTTCGTGATAAGGATCACGTCGCCTGTTATGAGTACGCCAAGCAGCTTTACCGACACCTGGAGTCGGCCAATACCACCTTGAATACCGACGTCAGGCTGCGGGGGCCGGCCCCGTGTCCGATCGCACGGATCGCGGACTACCACC
>CAZJCN010000099.1:0-2476 GCA_964544195.1 uncultured Phycisphaeraceae bacterium
GCAACGCCGGAGTAGATCAACACCCGTCGGAGTTTGTGACGGTTGACCGGGAGGTTTAAGGGGATCGGTTCGGACGTGTCGGGTTCGCCGAGCAGCGCGGCCCGTTCCTGAGACTGGATCACCTGATCGAGCAACCCCTCGGGGGCAACGGTCGGCCCAAGCCGACGCAGAGCGTCCCGATCGAGCTTCATCTGAGCGACGAGGTTGCGCAGCTCGTGATCGTGAGCGAGGATGATCTCGAACGACTCACGCTGCTCGTCGTCGAGTTCGCCCTCGATGTAGCCGAGGATCAGGTTTTGGTCGTAACGGTCGGTCATGCGTCGGTCTCTCCCCGGCTGCCGGGAAACGGACGAGAGGGAAAACGGTCATCAGTTGCGGTGGTCGGGTCGTTGTCGGCGGTTCTCCGTTCGGGGCCGCGGCTGTCGAGTCGGTCCATCTCCTGCCTCAGCGCGAGACGGGCCCGGAACAGTCGGCTCTTGACCGTCCCGACGGGCAGGTCCAGCGTCTGGCTGATCCGGGCGTAATCCATCTGCTCGATATCCCGTAGGACAAGGATCGCCCGGAAACTGTCGTCCAGGTTTGCCAGCGCCTGCTGAAGACGGGCCAACATCTCGTCTTCTTGGACGCGTTGGTCGGGCAAAGGTTCACGGGTATCCGCAAGTTGTCGTCGGAGAGCGGCGGCCTGATCGTCCGGGTCCACCTGCTGTCGATCCCCGCCTGGCCCATCCAGGCTGATCGTCTTACGTAACCGGCGTTTACGCAGATGAGAAATCGACTGATTCATGGCAATACGGGTCATCCAGGTCGACAGGCCGGAGTCGCCTCGGAACTTCGGGATCCCCTGCACGATCTTCAGCAGCACGTCCTGGCAGACCTCCGCGGCATCATCCGGGTGGCTGACCATCCGCAGGCAGACGCTGTAAAGCCGATCCTGGTAAGCCATCAGCAGTTCACCGAGGGCCTGCTGGTCCCCCCGTCGGGCTTTGGCGAGCAGGGCCTGTTCTGCCGATGGGGTCATACGCGGGTATCCAATAGCGTCGGGCTGGCTGAATGATCGGGCGAATATCGGCTTTAGGACACGATTGTTACGTCATGGCCGGGCTACGGGTTCCGTGTCCGCGTCGCCCGGAATGCGGTGAACGTGTAATATGGCCGGACACCGGCCGACGGTCAACACCGCCACCCCGAACGGACCGACCGGAAACCGGCCTGCGTTCTGTATTTACACACACTCTGACAGCATGATTGACCATGGATCAGGACCAACGCTACGTCTCTCCCCTGTCAACCCGTAACGCATCGCCTCGGATGCAGGCGGTCTGGTCGCCGAGGTTCCGCTTCACCACCTGGCGTCGCCTCTGGCTGGCGCTGGCGGAGGCGGAACGGGAACTGGGACTGGACATCAGCGAGGAACAGGTCGCAGAACTTCGCGCCCACCTCGACGACATCGACTACGACAAGGCGGCGGAATACGAAAAGAAACTGCGCCACGATGTGATGGCTCACGTCCACGCACTGGGCGACGTCGCGCCCAAGGCTCGGCCGATCATCCACCTCGGCGCGACCAGTCAGTTCATCAACTGCAATACCGAATTGATCCAGATCCGCGAAGCACTGACGATCGTGGCGGAAAAACTGGCGGCGGCGATCGACCGGCTGGGGCGTTTTGCCGAGCGGTACAAGACACTGCCGACCTTGGGCTTCACCCACTATCAGCCGGCTCAGCCCACCACCGTCGGCAAGCGGGCCACGCTCTGGGCGCAGGACCTGACCATCGCGCTGGAGGAAGTCGAACACCGGTTGGCGACGCTGAAATTCCGCGGGGTTAAAGGGACCACCGGGACGCAGGCCTCGTTCCTGGCGCTGTTCGGCGGCGATACACCCGACGCTCACGAAAAAGTCGAACAGCTCGACCGGCTGGTCACGCAGAAGATGGGATGGGACCCGGACAAGCGATTCCCTGTCACCGGCCAGACCTATCCGCGCGTCCTCGACGGGTTGATCGCATCCAGCCTGGCTGCGGTCGCGGCGGCGGCGCAGAAGTTCGCCACCGATATCCGGCTGCTGGCCAACCGAAAAGAGATCGAGGAACCATTTGAGAAAAACCAGATCGGCTCCTCCGCGATGGCGTACAAGCGCAACCCGATGCGATGCGAACGGATCTGTGGCTTGTCGCGCTTCGTGATCGGTCTGACGCAGACGCCTTACGTGACCGCTGCCGAGCAATGGCTGGAGCGAACACTCGATGATTCCAGTGCCCGTCGGTTGACCCTGCCCGAGCCGTTCCTGGCGATCGACGGCGTCTTGGACCTGCTGGTTAACGTCACAAGCGGCTTGGTCGTGTATGAGAAAACCATCGCGGCCAACTTGCAGGCCGAGCTGCCGTTCATGGCCAGCGAAAACATCCTCATGGCCGCGGTCAAGGCCGGCGGTGATCGGCAGGAACTGCACGAGGTGATCCGTCAGCACAGCCAGG
>CAZJCN010000099.1:2576-9224 GCA_964544195.1 uncultured Phycisphaeraceae bacterium
ACTTCTGTGCCGACGGCCCAGTGCGTGCCCGGTTCGGCCTGACGGATCGTCTGGATGATGCGCTCGGTCGAGCCGGTCGAGTCGGCCTTCTGGCAGACCTCGTATCGGCACTCGGGATGGACGATCACGTGGATGTCCGGCTGTTGGGCGCGGGCCTGGTCAACGTGCTCGGGCCGGAAGAGCATGTGCACGGAGCAGTGGCCCTTCCAGAGGATATAGGTGGCGTTGAGCAGGGTGTCTTCATCGTTGCCGCCGAAGGATGCGTCGTGCGGGTCCCAGACACAGCAGGCGGTGGTCACGTCCGCGCCCATCTGCGCCGCGGTGTTTCGGCCGAGGTGCTGATCGGGCAGGAACAGGATTTTGACCTGCTCGCCCTCGGCTAATGGCGTGTCGCCGCCTTTCAGCGCCCATTCGAAGACACGGTCACAGTTGCTGGAGGTGCAGACCGCCCCGCCGTGCTTCCCGCAGAACGCCTTGATCGCCGCGGTCGAGTTCATGTAGCAGATCGGGATGATGCGGACCTTCAATCCCTGTCGGTTGTACAGGTCGGTCAGCTGCTCCCAGGCATCGACGGTCTGTTCGTAATCAGCCATGTCGGCCATGGAACACCCGGCGCTCAGGTCCGGGAGGATGACCTGTACGGATTCGTCGGTGAGGATGTCCGCGGTCTCGGCCATGAAGTGGACGCCGGCAAAGATGACGTACTTCGCCCCGGTCTGCTTCACCCGCTCGGCGGCGAGCTGGCTGAGCTTGAAGCTGTCGCCGGTGAAGTCGGCATACCGGATCACCTCGTCCTGCTGGTAGTGGTGTCCGAGGATAACCAGCTTGTCCCCCATCTCGGCCTTGCGCGCCGCGATGGCGTCGGCGAGCTGGTCGTCGGACATCTCGTGATAACGGTCGGGCAATGGTGGCTGCCACAGCATGATGGATAGCTCCCTTGAAGGTAAGCAGACCATTATAGGCGTTCACTCGGAATCGGGGAATGATTACGGCCCAGCTGGAGAATCCGTCTCTCACAAGAGGGCCAAGCCAGGGTTCTCAGCCCGGTCAGCGGCTGTCAGCCGTCAACCGGTCCCGCTGAGTCGGCGAACGGTGTGATCGAAACCTTTGACCATTGACTGGAGCATGGTGTAGATGATGCCGGTGTAGAACGCCGCCGCCAACACCGACGCCAAGGCCACGGACACCCGGCCGGACACCGGCAGCTCGATGAACGACGCGACGTATCCCCATGGATTGACGATCATCAACAGGTTTGTCACCGGGCTGAGGCTGTTGATGATCGGGCCGACATAAGCGAGATTCGCCACCGCGTTCAGACCGCACAGGCTCATCACCAGCGAGGCCCCGCCGACGATGGCGACCGACGGAGCGACCGCGCTGAGCACCCCCTTGGCGCGGATCGAAAAATACATCCCGATCATCACGCACATCCCGACGAACGGCACGAACATCAACGCAAACAAGGGTGCCGCCTCCGGCAGCAACAACAACGGATACCGCGTGATCATCCCGCCATAGGCGTTCACGGTTGCGGCGCGGAAGGTCGCTTCGGCCCACCCCAACGACTGGCCGACCAACGCGTACAGACTGACCATCGCCAGCGTCAACACCGGAACCGTCAACAGGATCGACAGGAAACTGACCAGCCCGCGCAACTTGCCCCAGATGTATTGTCGGGGCGTGATCGGTGTGGTCAGGATAAGGTCCAGGGTCCCGTCTTCGCGTTCCCGGCTGACGCACCCCGCGCTGAGATACAGCGCCACCAGCGTGATGATCGACACCTCAAGCAACAAGAGTGAAAAGAGCATGCCGTGGAACACCTCGGCACGCGTCGATCCGGGGAGCTTGGGCAGCATGTTGATGTGGTACAGAAAGACCAAGGCCCCCCCGAGCATCAGGCCACAGACGACGAACCCGGCCCGAGACAGGAACGCGGCCATACCCCGTCCACGGGTCGCCGCCTCGCGCCAGGCGATCGGGTTGGCCCACACCTCTCGCGCCGGTCGGGCACGCTGCCCCGAGGCATCTGACGTGTGCCAGTGTGACTTCAACCATCGGACCAGTGCCGACTCCCCCTGACCGACCCTTCTCAGAATCACCGAGTTGAACACGATCAGGCCCAGGCTGATCAAGCCACACAAAGACGCATACACGGCAAACGGGCGAGACAGATAAAGCCGAATCAGACCCGATCGGTCGGCCAACGTCTCCGGCGAAGGGGGTTGATAGTTGGCGCTGTTCAGTGCGGACTCCAACACCAACAACGGGTGTAGCGGCGTCAGCCAGGTTGTCGTCCGCGGCGGGCCGAGCCGACGCAGCAGGCCGGCGTCGAGCAGGTAGGCACCGATCAGGTAGGCTGTGATGATGATGACGAACGCGAAGACCGCTTTGCGTCCCCCGGCCCGGAGTACGGACAACGTCACCGCCACCGCACCGATGATCAGCGCGGTACACGCTGCCACCCCAAAGCTGACGATGACCGACCACGCGGGCACGCCCCCGAAAATCAGCAGCACCGAATACAGCGGCAACCCACTGAGCAGCAACGCGAGGATGAAGAATAGTCGGCCGAACAGAGAACCGAGCACGATCTGCAGATTGGACAGCGGCGTCGTCAGGAGGATGTTGTAGGTCTGTCCCGCGCGCTCCTGCCCGATCGCACCAGCCATAAACAACGGAGACAGCAGACAGACCAGAACCACCTGAGCATAGCTGATGATCGCGAAGACCCAGGCACCGTTCTTGGCAAGCTCCGTCAGGCTCATCTCGCCGGACAGCCCACCGCCCGGACGAAGCAGGCCGATGAGCATGACCAGGATCAACGTCCCGAGGTAGCCCATGCGGACCCAGTGATGACGGGTTCGCTGCGATCCGCCCTGAACAATCCTCACGACCATCGGGTTGCCCGGGATCAAGCGCCACAGCCAGCCGAGGATCAACTGCATCCGTTCATGATACCCCGAGGTGGTGCCGGCGTCGCTTGTCCCGGCGTCGAGTGTGCCACGGCCGAGGGTTGACGGTATCCTACCGGGCTGTGTTCATCCTCAAAGCCAACAACCTGGTCAAGACTTACTCGGGCCGAACGGTCGTCAATGACGTGTCCTACCACGTGTCGGAAGGCGAGATCGTCGGGCTGCTGGGTCGAAACGGCGCCGGTAAGACAACCAGCTTCCGCATGACGATCGGCATGATTACCCCCGACAAGGGCGAGGTGATCTTCAACGGCCAGGACGTGACGAAGCTGCCGATGTACCAGCGTGCCCAGCGCGGGCTGGGTTACCTGTCGCAGGAACCGAGCATCTTCCAACGGCTGACGGTCGAGCAGAACCTGATGGCGATCCTGGAAACCCGTCGCATGACCCGAGCCGAGCGACGCAAGCGGGCGGAGGAACTGCTCGAACAGTTCGACCTGGCCAAGGTGCGCAAGCAGCACGCCCGGCTGTGTTCCGGCGGAGAAAAACGGAAGCTCGAAATCGCCCGGGCCCTGATCACCGACCCGACCCTGATCCTGCTGGACGAGCCGTTCTCCGGCGTGGACCCGGTGGCGGTCGAAGAACTGCAGGTCGAGATCCGGCGTCTGCGTGAATCGGGCATCTCCGTGCTGGTCACCGATCACAACGTCCAACGCACGTTGGAGATCGTGGATCGGGCGTATGTGATTTTCGAGGGCCGGGTCTTTGCCGAGGGAACCCCGAAACAGATCATCAACGACGAACAGGTCCGTAAGCTTTACCTCGGCTCCACCTTCCGGGGCGACGAGTTCGACCGGTAAGCCTGAGCTTCGGTATAGAATGCAAGAGAAACCCAAGCCGTGGCAGACCGCCGGCGGCAAGTGATCGTAACCCCACCACCCACACCCATGCCCAGACGCAAACCCGTTCAACCTGTTGACGACCAGACCCCGGCCGAGTTCCGCGACGCTTCCCGTGGGGTGCGACTACACAAGGCGATGGCCGATGCCGGCGTGGCGTCGCGGCGGGAATGTGAAGCGTTGATCGCCGAGGGCCGGGTGCGGGTCAACGGCCATGTCGTAAACACCCTGCCCGCCTGGGTTGATCCGGTTCATGACCGTATCACCGTGGACGGAGAACCGATCCGCAAACCCAGCCGAAAACGTCGAAGCGCCGCCAAGACGTACATCATGGTCAACAAGCCCAAGCGTGTGATCTCGACGAATGATGATCCACAGGGGCGCCGACGTGTAATAGACCTGGTCGATCTTCCCAACAAGGCCCGGCTGTACCCGGTCGGTCGGCTCGATGCGGAGACGACCGGGCTGATCCTGTTGACCGATGATGGTGAACTGACCTACCGCCTGACTCATCCGAGCTTCGAGATCCCCAAGCGGTATCAGGTCACCGTTCAGGGGCGATTCACCGAAGAAGACGCGGAGAAGCTGAAGAAAGGTCTGTACCTGGCGCACAAGGGCAAACCGGGAGGAGCCGGGGCGAAGGTCAAAAAAGCCGCTGCTGCACGTATCCGTATCCTGGGACACCAGACCGACCGGAGCCGGGGCGACCGGACCACGATCAGCCTGACGCTGACCGAAGGACAGAACCGCGAGATCCGCCGGATCCTGGCACGATTGGGCTACAAGGTCCGTGCGCTGCACCGGGTCGCGATCGGGAAGCTGAGGTTAAAAGGTCTGGCTGTGGGTGAATGGCGACCTCTGACCGCGGTGGAGGTGGCCATGCTGTATAAAACCGCCGGCTTATCTACCGACCATAACAACAAACGGTAGCCAACATGTCCATCGACGCCATCCGAGAAAACTACGATTACCCGCCGTTCACCGAAGAGCAGGCACACAAAGACCCGATCGAGCAGTTTCGTACTTGGTTTGAAGATGCCTGGCGCAGCGGCGACAAGCTGCCGAACGCGATGACACTGGCGACCTGCTCGCGAGCCGGTGTTCCCTCGGCTCGGGTCGTGCTGCTCAAAAGCTACGACCAACAGGGCTTCGTCTTCTACACCAACTACGACAGCGACAAAGCCCGTGATCTGGACGACAACCCGGTCGCGACATTGGTGTTCTACTGGCCGCCGCTGGCCCGAACAGTGCGCATTGTCGGCGGTGTCGAAAAAGTATCGCAAGAAGAAACCGATGCTTACTTCGCCACCCGGCCGCGCGACAGCCAATTAGGCGCCTGGGCGTCCGAGCAAAGCAAGGTGATCCCAAACCGAGAATACCTGCACGAACGATTCGAGGCTATGAAACGCCGGTTTGATGGCAAGCCCGTCCCGACCCCGCCGAACTGGGGCGGGTATCGAGTGATCCCGACTTCCATCGAGTTCTGGCAGGGTCAGTCCAACCGCCTGCACGATCGGCTGCGTTACGTCCGAAACAAAGACCGTGACGGATGGACACTGCAACGGCTCGCGCCGTGATTTTTTACCTAGACGCTTGCATCCCGGCCGACATACGCACACAATCCAAGGGAGAGATTGACCCGGAAAGGTTGGGATGGCATGTCACTACTTATCAAGAACGGCCGAATCATCACCGCCACAGACGACTACACCGCGGACATCTTCTGCGAAAATGAAACGATCACGAAGATCGGGTCTTCACTGGATGCGCCGGCTGAGGCTGAGGTGATCGACGCCTCAGGCAAGTACGTCTTCCCCGGCTTCATCGACCCGCACGTCCATATCTACCTGCCGTTCATGGGAACCTATTCCAAGGACGACCACACGACCGGCAGCCGGGCGGCGCTGATCGGCGGGACGACGACGTTTATCGAGATGTGCTGCCCGTCGCGCGAGGAGGAACCCGGCGAAGCGTTTGAGCTGTGGAACAGCAAGGCCTCGGGACAGTCAGCCTGTGATTACTCGTTCCACATCGGCGTCACACGTTGGGACGAATCCGTGGAACGTCAGCTGCGTGAACTGGTCGCCGACGGACTGACGTCTTTCAAAGTATTCCTCGCGTACAAGGGCGCATTCGGCGTCACCGACGACGAGCTGTACCACGCATTGAAGCTGGCGTCCGAGCTGGGGGTGACGGTAACCGCCCACTGCGAAAACGCCGATTTGATCACGGCGAAACAAGCCGAGCTGGTCGCCGAAGGCAAGGTCGGCCCGGAGTGGCACGAGCCGTCCCGCCCGGTGCAGGTCGAAGCCGAGGGCGTCCACCACTTCTGTACGTTTCTGGAGCTGACTGGCGCCAAGGGATACATCGTCCACACCAGCAATCGGCTCGCGGTCGAGAACGCCGTGGCAGCCGAACGTCGAGGCGTCAACGTCAAGATCGAAACCGTCATCCCCTACCTCGTCCTCGATGACACCTACGCACAGAAGCCCGACTTCGAGGGTGCGAAATACGTCATGAGCCCGCCGGTGCGTTCGAAGGAACATCAGGACTACCTTTGGCACGCCTTAGCCGACGGCCTGATCCACACCGTCGCCACCGATCACGCGCCGTTCGATTTCGTCGGACAAAAAGACATGGGACACCCGGCTCGCGGTGCCGACTTCACCAAGATCCCCAACGGCATCCCGTCCATCGAGGACCGTGTCAACCTGCTGTACACCTATGGCGTCTGTGAAGATCGGATCAGCCTCAACCAGTTCGTGGCCTACGCCTCGACCAACGCCGCCCATTTGTTCAACCTGCCCGGCAAAGGAGACATCGCCGTGGGCGCC
>CAZJCN010000100.1:0-9179 GCA_964544195.1 uncultured Phycisphaeraceae bacterium
TGGTCGCAACGGCCGGCCATGTGTTCGTCGATGGAGTTGTCGACCAGCTCGTAAACGAGGTGATGCAGGCCGCGGGTGGTGGTGTCGCCGATGTACATCCCCGGGCGTTTACGGACGGCCTCAAGGCCTTCAAGAACCTTGATGCTCTGGACGTCATATTCGCCTGACGGCTGGGGGGCCTTCGGCGGGGTCGCCGGTGATTCGGCGGCCTTGGCGGTCGATTGTTCATCCATGATCGTGGTTGCCTTCGGGTACCTCGGGGCAAGGCCGAAAAACGCGTCTTACCCCTATGAAACTAGGTGTTTTTGACAACTCATATCCTACCAGAAATGGGGGGTGATCACCAGTTACCACGCCGTGTCTCAAGAGGGTGTCGGAGGGTTTGATCCGTTGATGGAAACACCCTGAATCCACCCTGAAATGATGGCGGATCAGCCTCCGTCAAGGGGCGGTCTGCGTGGGCGGATCGGGCAGAGCAGCGTCGGATTCCGGGGCCTGGGGTTCGGTGGGTTGTTGCGTGTCTGGTGCCAGCGACGGGTTGGCCTGTTTCGACGTTTCGGGCAGGCCGGTGGGGGCTTCAGAGGGGGGCTGTTTCGGTTCCGGACCCGGTGCGGGCTCGGTGGCTGGTGGTGTGGTGACCGCGACCTCGGCAACCGGGACCTCCTGCTTGGCGCGCAAGGCCCGGATCTTCGCCTGAAGACGCTGCTGCAGGGATGCCAACTCCGGGTCCTGTTTCAGGTCTTCCGGTGTCGCGGCACGAAGGTGTGACCCGGCCTCGGCCCAGGATCGCAGGGCTTCGTTCTCCCGACCGAGCCGGTACAACGTATCGCCAAGGTGGTCATTGATGATCGCCAACGTTGCCGAAGCGGTGGTCCGGCGTTCCTGCAAACGCTTGATCGCCAGGTCACGTGCCTTACGCAGCCAGACCTCCGCGTCCTCGAACCGACCCAATTTGTAATAGGCCCAGCCCAATGAATCCGTGTAGGCCTCGTTCTCAGGCTCACTGTCTACGGCACGCTGGATCATCACCAACGCCTTGTCCGGGGCCTCGTTTCGCATCAGCATGGCGTATCCCAAGCCGTTGTTGCTCGGGCCGTGGTCCGGGTGTTTGGCAAGGGTCTCGCGCATGATCTGTTCGCCCTGCTCGCGTTGACCACGGTTGATCAACGTCACCGCCAGCAGGTAGTTCAGCTCGGCTTCGTGTTCATTAAAACGTTGCGCCGCCTCCCGGAGGGTCTGTTCCGCCTCGTCCAATTGCCCGGCCTGTTCGCGGGCCTGAGCCAACAGGCTGACCAACGCAACCGGGTTGGCGACTTCCGGTTGCTGCAACGCAGACTCCAGCACGTCAATCGCCTGCTGGTATCGGCCCCATTGGGTGTAAAGATACCCCAGCCGGGCCGACCTTTCGGGTGTGTCCGGTTCCAGCAACAGCGTCCGTTCCTGCACGGCAAACAACCGGTCACGGTCGCCGATCTTGGAATAGAACTGCATCGCGATCTGCAACAGTTGCGTGTCCTGCGCGCGGGCTTCCAGGCGCGATTCCAGTCGTGCGATCGCTTCGCCGGTACGTCCCGCCGCGTGATACGTCTCCAGCAGCTGATGCAGGGCGCTGGTATCGTCCGGGTTCTCGGTCAACAGCCCTTCGAGGATCGCCGCGGCGCGTTCATAGTTCTGGCTGGCGTCGTAGAGCTGAGCCTGAACGAGACGGCCGGTCCGGCTGTTGGGGATGGTACCGAGAAGTCGCTTGACAAGGATACGCCACTTGGCGGTTGAGTCCTTGATCGGCGAAGCCCGGCCGATCGGTGGATCATAGAGGTTCAGTAACGCCTCGTAGATCGGCTCGGCGGTCGGGTCGGCGTTGAGCGCGTCGAGAAGCGTTTGCTCGGCCTGTTCGGGTTGACCCAGTTTCAACTGAAGATTGGCCTTGGTAATAACCAGCCTGACATCGCCACCGGTCTGTCGTATCACCCGGTCGATCAGTTCGACAGCCCGCTGCTCCTTGCCGGTCTGCGACAGGACGTTGGCGCGCAGGAGAATGACGCTGGGATCATTCGACCCGGCCAAGGGTTCAAGCACTTCCGCGGCACGGTCGTAGTCCTTTCGGACGATCAGCGCCTTGGCCAGCTCGATACGGGCCACCGCCAGGTCCGGCGACTGCTGCACCGCCTGCTCGAACTCAGACAGCGCCTGCTCCATGTCCGACTGGACCGCGAAACACAGGCCCCGCAGTACCCGTTGCATGGCGGGATCGGTTTCGGCCGGGTCCAAGCTGTCAATCACGGCAAGCAGGCCGGGGATATCGCGTACTTGCTGGACGAGCGTTGAGCCATAGTTATCCGCCAACGCCGGCGCCCGTGACATCAGGTCCAAGGTCAGGCTGACCGCTTGTCGCAGGGTCTCCGGCGTGAACGGGGCCGACTCGACGGGCAGTAATTCGTATCGGATCAACCGCTGAAACACATCCCGGTCACCCGGCTTCTCCCGAAGGTGTGCGATCAACAAGGCCTTGGCCTGCTCGTCAGGCATAACATCGGCTGCAGCGATCGCCAGCTGTGCGGGCCGGCCCTGCGATTCATACAAGGATGCCAACTCCGCAGCAATCGCCCCGGTGTTCAGGCCGTGGGTGACGACATAGCGGACCATCGCAATGGCCTGCGCGTCACCTTTCAGACGTTTGACCAGATCGATGACCAGCGACCGTGCCAAGTCGCCGTCCTTGAGTCGCAGCGCGGTATGGATCAGCCGTTTGTCCAGCTTGATGGGGTCCACCACCCCGGCTTCCAAAGCATGCTGGTATGCCTCGTAAGCCTGCTTGGGTTGATCAAGACGAAGATACAAATCACCAAGCAACTGGTAGGTAGTTCCGACCTGTCTTCGCAGCAGGAATTGTTCCCGCCGGAACCGGGACGACCCGGCCGGGTGTTCGATCATGCTCAGGTACTGTTCAAACTGCTCGATGGCGGCGGCCAGGTAACCGAGTTGGCGCAGCGCATTGCCGAGGAAGTGATGGGCAAGTTCTTTGAGGGCGGTGTTATCGCCGGCCCGTAACATGGCTTCGTGAAACAGGACCACCGCTTCGGCATGATCCCCTTTTTCGATCGCAAAACGGCCGAGGATGTAGAGGCTGTGTGCGTCTTCCGGTTCCAGTTCGACGGCCTGCCGGAAATATTGCGCCCCACGGACGCGGTTGCCGGTTCGGGTATACACCTCGCCGAGGATACGAAGGAGGGTCGGCTGTTTGGGGGCCAGACGAAGTGCCGCTTCGAGTTGCTGCTTGGCTTTGGTGGAATCGCCGGCGTGCCAAGCCTCGAGTGCCTGAACATAAGCCTTCTGCGCCGCCAGCGGGGGCTCCTCCGGCTTCGGTCGCGGGGACGGAGCCACATCGAGGAACGCCGGACGGGGCAGCGACCGCAGGACACGATCAAGTGAGAGTCGAGCCTGAGCCAGTTCCTCACCCTGCAACGGCTCGATCAGGTCGGCCTCAATACCCGGCGGCGGAGCGATGGTATCGACGATCCTGTCCCTTGCGGTGGGAGAGATCAGCCCCCCGATATCACCGGGACGAGTGACGGAACCTCCCTGACAGCCGGCAAGCCAGCCCGCCGTGAGCAAAACCACCAACACCAGCCGTCGTCGCTTCATCAATGCTCATCCCGAGCCGTCCCCCTTTTATCAGGGGATGACTTTATTCAAGGGGTAACTGAAGATCGCGGTCGCCCCGGCACGTTTCAGTGCAGGGACCATATCACGTTCAATCCGGGCATCGACCACCACCTCAACCGCCACCCACGTTTCATCCGCCAACGCGTTGACGGTCGGGGATTTTTCAGCAGGCAGGATTTTGAGCACGGCGTCCAGTGAGTCCTTCGGTACGTTCATCTTCAACCCGACCTTGGACTTGGCGTCGATCGCGCCGAGCAATAACAGGGCAAGGTCCTCAATCTTGGCGCGTTTCTTCTCATCAGCCCAGGCCTGCTTGTTGGCGATCAAACGGGTGGTGCTGGTCAGCAGCGTGTCGATGATGCGGAGCTTGTTGGCACGGATCGACGAACCGGTTTCGGTAATATCAACGATCGCGTCCACCAAGCGGGCCTTGACTTCCGTTGCGCCCCAACTGAACTCGACTTTCTTTACTGCGATGCCGCGGTCCTGAAAATATCGTTCGGTCGTGCCGACCAGCTCGGTGGCGATGATCCCTCCCGCCAGGTCCTCGGGCTTGTGGATGTCCGACTCCTCGGGGACCGCCAACACCCACCGTGCGGGGTTGCTGGTGGCGCGGGAATATCGCAACTCACAGACCTCGTGCACGTCGGAATTGTTCTCGACGATCCAGTCGTGGCCGGTGATGCCAAGGTCTATCACGCCGTCTTCGACGTATCGGCTCATCTCCTGGGCACGGAACATGACCGCGGCCATGTCCGGGTCGTCGATACTGGGGAAATAGCTTCGGCTGGGTACCGAGATGTTGTACCCGGCCCGGCTGAACAGGTCGATGGTGGCGTCCTGCAGGCTGCCCTTGGGAATCCCGATACGTAACAAGGCCTCGTTAAGTTTGCTGTTCATATCGCGTTACTTCTTTTTGGACCGCTTGGCTGCGGTTGTCTTCTTGGTGGTTTTTTTCTTGGTCGTCTTTTTCTTAGTGGTTTTCTTCTTGGTCGTCTTGGCAGGCGGTGTCTGTTCTTCGTCCTCGGGTGACTTTTCCAGGACCGATTCGACCTCGAATGTCGCCGGTTCGGGTGCGTTGAGCACATGAGCCGGTGTCCTGCAGCCGTCCGACCAAGCCTGGAGCAACAGGTGCGCTTCCACGGCCGGGTCCCCCGCCTTGAACTGACGGAGCAACAGGGCCTCGACCTCGGCCGGGGTCAACCCCTCATCGACGATGCCTTCCCGGACAAGCAGCGCGTTGAGCTTGTCATCGACAGGGATCGCGTGGCCGCCGAAACACAGCAGCATCACGCTGGCGGAGACATACGGGATCATCCCGGGCAACGAATCGAGATACTGCCGCTGCTCTTTCTTGTTCATCTGTGCCGCGCGGACCATGTTGTGGTCGTGCTCGCGGCGGAAGATCTCGTTGAGAGCCTCGCGCATCCGTTCGACACGCCAATAGACCCTGGGGTATTTCTCGCCGATGATCTCGACGATCTCCTCGGTGTGACTGACGCGCAGTTCGTTGTTGTCCACCATGTGTTCCATCAGCGCGTCGTACGCCTTTTCCGCCTGCTTTCGTGTCGCATCAGCGGTCAGGAAGGCGATGATCAGCTGCGTCGTTGGCGTATAGCCGGGGGGCTCGAGGTCCTTGTGTCGGGCCTTGAGCTTTTTCATGAGGCTGTTCAGTTTCTTGACTTGAGCGGGGTCGTGTTTCACTTCGTTCCGTCCTCTTCGCCGGTGGTCTCGGCGGGGTCTGGGTTGATGGTGTCGGTCGGATCCGGCAGATCGTCCTGCGGGGCATCAGACCGGGTCTTTTCACTGGCGCGGCGGATCGCATCGAAGACCGCCGCCTGTTTCTTCAGAGATTCATCCGCCTCAAAACGCAGACGCGGTATGGCACGGATCGTCATCCGCTTGAGCACCAATGACCGGATGTGACCGGCGGCATGGCGCAGCCCGTGAAGGTTTTTGCTCTGTTTCTCGGCCGGCATGACCGAGACATAAACCGTCGCGTCGCGCAGGTCGGGTGTCACCTTGACACGCGTGATACTGACAAACCCGTCCACGCGCGGATCAGCCAGATCGCGCATCAGCACTTGCGCAATCGTCTTTTTCAGCGTTGCTTCGATCTGTGCGATCCGATGACTCATGCGTCAGATTGAATCCGTAGTGGTTCTCGTTCCGGGTCTCATTAATCTCGTTAACGTCCCGACAGGATCTCGATCTTGTGATCCGTCAGGACGAATCCACGGCCGAGGCGTAGCTTGTTCAGGATCCCATCGAGCATCTTCTGGCAGTGCGGCACCTCGTTGCTCACCACCGCCATCCCGAGCGTCGCGGTGCGATGCAGGTCGTGACTGGCGACCTCGGCGACGGACACCTGATGCTCGCGGTGCAGCCTGTTCTTGAGGCTGGACACGACCCGGCGCTTATCTTTCAGGGATTCCGCCCCGTCGATCGTCAATTCAACCTGAAGGATCCCGATGACCATGCCTGATGTTTGGGGGCCGGGTGATCGTGTCTGATCCCGGCTCACGCCTTCAACTTCTTCCGTGCTCGGTCTCGGCCCGGAGACCTACCGGCCGTTCTTGGTGTTATTTCAGTTTCCGTTTCACCTGCTTGAGGTTGTAGCAGACGATCAGGTCGTCGGGTTTGATGTCGTCGAAGCCTTTGAGCCGGATGCCGCATTCGGTGCCGGCCCGGACTTCCTTGACGTCGTCCTTGACACGTCTCAGGCTCTCGACCTCGCGGTTGTCGGTAATCACGATACCGTCGCGTTCGACACGGGCCTTGCCGGCCTTGCTGAACACCCCTTCGGTGACCAGACAACCGGCGATCATGCCGACTTTGCCGATCTTGAACACCTGCTTGACCTCGGCCTGCCCAAGGACTTCTTCCTGGGTCTCGGGTTCGAGCATGCCTTCCAAAGCCTTGGTCACGTCGTCGGTGATGTCATAGATCACGCGGTAGAGGCGGATATCCACGCCTCGGGCTTCGGCGATCTCTCGCACCGCGCTGGTCGCGGTCACGTTGAACCCGATGACGATCGCATCCGACGCATCCGCCAACAGCACGTCGTTCTCGGTCACGCCACCGACCGCGGCGTGGATGACCTTGACGCTGACTTCGTCGTTGCCAAGCTCTTCCAAGCTCTTGCGGAGCACGTCGACGGAACCCTGTACGTCGGCCTTGAGGACGACGCGCAGCTGGTTGACCTGGCCGGCCTTGATCGTCGCGGCGAAGTTGTCCAGCGTGACCTTCGTCTGCGAAGCGAGCATCTTCTGACGCTCTTTCTCGCGGTACTGCTTGGCGACGCTTTCGGCTTTCTGCAGGGTCTGTGTCACGTAGAACTTATCGCCGGCGTCGGGCACCTGGTCGATGCCGGACAGCTCCAGCGGCGTTGCCGGGCCGGCCTCGGTGATCTGCTGATCGCGGTCGTCGACCATGTCGCGCACCCGGCCGTAGGCCCGGCCGATCACGATGAAGTCGCCGACTTTCAGCGTGCCGTCCTGCACCAGGACACGGGCAACCGGACCACGACCGGGCTTCATCTCGGCTTCGATCACAGCACCGCGTGCCGGGCCGCCGTAGTCCGCCTTGAGTTCGAGCAGCTCCGCCTGCAGGTCCAGCAGTTCCAGAAGCTCTCCGATGCCCTCGCCGGTTTCCGCGGAAACCTTGACGATCTCGGTTTCGCCGCCCCATGCCGAAGGATTCAATCCGTGCTCAGCCAGTTGGCCGTAGATCTTGTGGATGTTGTCCTCGGTGGCCTGCGGCAGATCACACTTGTTCAGCGCCACGATGATGGGGACGCCGGCGGCTTTGGCGTGGTTGATCGACTCGATCGTCTGCGGCATGACGCCGTCGTCTGCTGCGACCACCAGCACGACCAGGTCGGTCATGTTGGCACCACGTGCACGCATGGAGGTAAACGCTTCGTGGCCCGGGGTGTCGAGGAAGACCACGGTCTTGTCCTGCCCGTCGCTGCCCTTGACCGTGACCCGGTACGCACCGACGTGCTGGGTGATGCCCCCGGCTTCATGAGCCGCCACGTCCGCCTTACGGATACGGTCCAGCAGAGAGGTCTTGCCGTGGTCGACGTGACCAAGAACCGTCACCACAGGTGGGCGTGGACGGACATCGACGGATTCGCGTTGGGCGAATTCCTGCTCGACGAGCTGTTCGGCGGTCTGCTGTTCCTTGACCTCCAACTCGATGTCGTACTCCATGGCGACTTCCATCGCGGCCTCGGAGTCGATCGCCGAGTTGATGGTCGCCATGATGCCCTTCTTGAACAGGTACTTGATGATGTCGGCACCCTTGATGCCGGTGGCGGCACTGAGAGCCTTGATGGTGATCGGCTCCTGGATCTCAACCTTGCCGCCGGTCACCAACGGGGTCTGCGCGGCCTGGCCGGCGTGTTCGCTCTTCTTCAGGCTGCGACGGCGTTGCTTGAGATAACCCGCTGCACCGGACAAGCGGGCATCGAGTTCCTCCATGTCGGCCTGTGTGAACTTGGTCGGTCCGGTCGGCAGGACATCCCCACGTCCACGTCGTAGATTTCGGCCGCGCGACTTGGGACGGACCGGTTCATCGCCGTTGACACCCCCCGCGCCTCGACCCCGTGCCGGGCCTTTGGTTCGGGTGATGCCGGGCACGATGCCATCGGCGGCCCCACCGCCACGTCCCCCGGCAGGCCCGCGTCCACCCACGGGAGCGCGTCGGGGCTTGGGGCCGACATCCGGATCGGGTTTTTCGATACGGATCACCTTGGGGCCTTTCAACTCGACCTGCTTGGGCTTGGCCAGTCGTTCCCCGGCCGGCTTGATGATTTCCGGGCGCTTGGGGACGTTGGGCTTGCCGACCGGACCGAGCGGTTTGGCGGGTTTGGCCGCCTCCGCTGCTGCCGCGGGCGGTTGTTCTTGTTTGGCAGGCTCGGATTCGGCTGTGTCGGCCTTATCCTGATCCGCTTCAGGCTCAGTGGTCGCGCCAGCCGTGTCCGGTGTGGTGGTGTCTGTGGTTTCCGCGTATGACTTTTTGGTGGCCTTCCTGGCTTTCGTCGCTTTGGCTTTGGCTGGCTTTTCAGCCTTGGAAACGTCCTCCGCCTCGGTCGGCGCTTCCAGGGTCGCGGTGGCGGCACCACCCTCGGCGGCTGCCTCGTCATCCTGACCGGACTTCTTGGCTGCTGCCTTCTTGGTGGCTTTTTTCCTGGTGGCTTTCTTTCGTGCCTTTTCGAGGTTGACCTTTTCGGCCTTCTCCACAGCCGTGGACTCACCGGCATCCCCTTCACTGAACCACTGTCGGATCGTCATCTCCAAGCCGATCTTGACGGTCGACATGTGGTTGGTGATATCGGGGACCTCTTCAGCCTGGCACTTCTCCACGATGGCCTTGCTCTTGACGCCCAGCTCTTTGGCTAACTCGAATACGCGCTTGGCTTTGGCCAAGTCCTGCTCCTTCCGGCCCGGTAATCGGCCGGCCTCGGGTGCGGCGCCTTATTCAGCGCCAGATTCCACAACACACCGCCTGAT
>CAZJCN010000101.1:0-7206 GCA_964544195.1 uncultured Phycisphaeraceae bacterium
TTGCCAGACCACACAACTCAGCCAAGCAACAGCCATCGCCGCCGGGCTTGCGTTGGAACCGTCTTTTAGGAGAGGTGTCAGGCCGGGAGAAGCTGTTCGTATATCTCGGTGTAGCCCTGATGCATCTGTGGCTGCGTGAACTGATCGAGCAGCCGTTGTCGGCCCGCCCGGCCCATCGCGCGCCGACGGTCGGCGTCTTGCAGCAGCGCGATGAGATGGTTCGCCAGCGCTGCGTCATCCCCTCGCGGCGAGAGCAGGCCGGTCTGTTCGTGTTCGACCACCTCGCCGTTGCCCCCGACGTCGGTCGCCGCGATCGGAAGCCCGGTCGCCATCGCTTCAAGCAGGGTCACCGAGATGCCTTCACTGAGACTCGATAAGACGAACACATCCGCAGCGGGCAGCAGTTGGTTCACGTCCGGCCGGACGCCGAGGAACATCACCCGATCCCCCAGCCCGAGTGTTTCGACCAGTTGTTGCATCTCCTGTCGTTTCGGGCCGTCACCGACCAGACACAGCCGAGCGTCGGGAAACGTGCCGACGACGCTGGCAAACGCGCGGATCGACGTGGCGTGGTCCTTCACTGGATGGAACCGGGCGACCTGCATGATCACCGGCGTATCCGGTCCGAGGCCGAGCTCAGCGCGAGCCTGTCGGCGGGTCCGGTCGTCAGCGGGGGGGAAGCGGTCCGGGTCGATGCCGTTATGGATCACGCGGATGCGAGCTTCGGGGATGCCCTCGTTATCGACCAGCGCCTGCTTGACGAATCGGCCGACCGCGGTGACCCGATCGGTGGGCTTGAGCAGGAAGCGGTTGGCGAGGACCCGCTTGGGATGGCGTTGGTCGGGGTAGTGTCGGCCGTGCTCGGTGAAGAGGATCGGCGGACGGGACCCCAGCCGACGGGACAGGGCGGCGTAGAAGAAAGGGGTGTACTGATGGGCATGCAGCAGGCTGATTTGATGGGCCTTGACCTGTTGCCGAATCCGTCTGGCGACCTTCCAGTCCAGCCCGGGTTGCCGACCCAGCGGGATGACCGGCAAGCCCTGTTGGGCCAGTTGTTCGCCGAGGCTGCCGACCGCGTCGAGGCAAAGGAAGATAAACCGATACCGGCCCTTGAGTTGGGTGGCCAGGTCCCCGGCCAGCACCTCGGCCCCGGCCCGGTCAAGCCGGTGCAGCACATGAGCAATGACAGGCGGGCGGGTGTTCATGGCGTCGCTGGTATTGAGATCGCTAATATCGTCGCGAGGGAAATAAAATCACGGGCTTACTGTCAGGAGATCGGATAAACACCTGTTAAATCTTTATCTATCTTTAGTTAACACACCTTGGCGAGGGCTGCGGGGCAAGGCGGGCTTCGGCTTGAAAGCGGCCGCACAATTAGCTATAGTGATACTTCGCGTTCCCGTTATTAGGAATACTTATTATATAACGAGGTGTGTGCGGCCCGATGCAGACGCTCAAGCTATTTGCCGACCTGGCTCGTTGTCACAGCTTCTCGCAGGCTGCGGAGCTGCATGGCATCAGCCAGTCCGCCGCCAGTCAGCGGATCTGCCAGCTGGAAAAGAAGCTGGGGGTCACGCTGGTGGATCGGTCGGTGCGTCCGCTGGCCCTGACTCAGGCGGGGGAGCTGTTTGCCGAGGGCTGTGAGCAGTTGGTGCAGGCTTATGAGGACCTCGAAGCCCGGGTGGCCGGCCTGAAGAAGGACCCGGAGGGCCTGGTCCGGGTCAGCGCGATATACTCTGCGGGGATCGACCTGCTGTGCCGGGTGCGTGAGCAATTCGAACGGGAGCACCCGAAGATCTCCATCGAGATCCGGTACGACCGCCCGGAACAGGTCTATCAGTCGGTCCGCGATCATGAGTGCAACATGGGGATCGTGTCGTACCCCGAGCGGTGGCGCAAGGTGGACACGATCCCGCTGCGTGACGAGGTGATGGTGCTGGTGTGCAGCCCGGGCCATGCGCTGGCGGGCCGACAGCAGATCCATGTGCGGGACCTGGCCGGGTGCGAGATGGTGACGTTCGATACCGACCTGCCCGTCGGCCGACGCATCCGCGAGTACCTCAAGCAGCATCATGTGAAGGTGAATATCACGAATGTGTTCGACAATATCGACACGATCAAGGGGGCCTTGGCGGTGACGCAGCAGGTGTCGATCCTGCCGCGGCGGACGGTGATCCGAGAGGTGACGGCCGGGACCTTGGCGATGGTGAAGATCACGCCGGAGCTGGTTCGACCGTTGGGGATCATCTACCGCAGGCGTGCCCGCAACGGGGCGGCGTTGCCCCCGGCGGCACAGATGTTCGTTGATTTTCTGGTCGCCCACGCAGGCCCCGGCGTCGACCAGGATTCGCAGATCGCCCGAGAGGGCCAAACCCTGTTGGGGGCCGGCTTATGAATGACATGAAGACACTTTTCCTCAAGCAAAACGTCCCGGGTCCGGGTTTCCCTGATCCTCATGGGCTTTACGACCCCGCGAACGAGAAGGACGCCTGCGGCGTCGGGTTCATCGCGCATATCAAGGGTCACAAGAGCCACGGCATCATCGAAGACGCGATCACGATGCTACAGCGCATGGATCACCGCGGTGCCTGTGGTTGTGAAGCGAACACCGGCGACGGCGCGGGCATCCTCACCGCCTTGCCGCACGGATTCCTACGCGCGGTCGCCGAGCGTGACGCCGGCATCCAGCTCCCCGACGCGGGCCTGTTCGGGGCCGGGATCGTGTTCCTGCCTACTGATGAAGCCGAGCGCGAAACCTGCAAGCAGACGTTCGCCCGGATCGTTCAGGAGCAGGGCCAGGTCCTGTTGGGTTGGCGAAAGCTGCCGGTCGATCCCGACGGTGCCAACGTCGGCCCGACCGCGCGATCGACCGAGCCTTACATGGAACAGGTCTTCATCGCCGGGGCCGAGGGTGTCCACGGCGACGCGCTCGAGCGTCAGCTCTACCTGATCCGCAAGTACGCCACCCGTCTGATCCGCAACGACGAAAGCCTGACGCAGGCCAAGTATTTCTACGTCTGCAGCCTGTCGACCAAGGTCATCGTCTACAAGGGGCAGTTGACCAGCGGGCAGGTGATGCCGTACTTCCCCGACCTGCAGGACGAGCGCTACATCAGCCATCTGGCGATGGTGCACTCCCGCTTCAGTACCAATACGTTCCCGAGTTGGGACCGTGCCCAGCCGTGCCGGTTCATGAGCCACAACGGCGAGATCAACACCCTCAAGGGCAACGTCAACTGGATGGCGGCCCGCGAAGGCCTGATGAAGAGCGAGTTCTTCGGTGACGACCTGCACAAGCTCTTCCCCATCTGCGAGCCCGACTGCTCCGACTCCGGCAACTTCGACAACGCGCTGGAATGGCTGTTGATGGCCGGCCGATCCCTGCCCGAAGCGGTCATGATGATGATCCCCGAGGCGTGGGAGAACCACGAGTCCATGCCGATGGGTAAGCGTGCGTTCTACGAATACCATTCCGCCCTGATGGAACCCTGGGACGGCCCGGCGTCGGTCGCGTTTACCGACGGCAAATACATCGGTGCGGTTCTCGACCGCAACGGCCTGCGACCCAGCCGGTACTACGTCACCGAAGACGATCGTGTCATCATGGCGTCGGAAGTCGGCGTGCTGGACGTGGACCCGGCGCAGGTCCGTTACAAGGGCCGACTCCAGCCCGGGCGCATGTTCCTCGTTGATTTCGAGCAGGGACGGATCATCGCCGACGAAGAGATCAAGAACGAGTTTTCATCCGCCCGGCCTTACGGCCGATGGCTGCGGACACAGAAGATCGAAATCGGCGATCTGCCCGCGCCTTCGGTCGAAGAACTACCCAAGGTCGACAAGCACGATCTGATCCCGCTTCTCCAAGCGTTCGGCTACACCGTCGAACACCTGCACATGCTCCTGCTGCCGATGGTCCGGCAGGGCAAGGAGGCGATGGGGTCGATGGGCAACGATCAGGCGCTGGCGGTGCTGTCCGACAAGCCGCGTCTGCTCTACGACTACTTCAAGCAGTTATTCGCGCAGGTGACCAACCCGCCGATCGACCCGCTGCGTGAAGAGATCATCATGTCGCTGCAGACGTTTATCGGGCCGGAAGGCAACCTACTCGAAACCACCGAGCGCCAGTGCCACCGGCTGCAGCTTCAGCAACCGATCCTGACCAACAAGCAGTTGGGGGCTTTGAAGAAGCTCAATCACCGCGGCTGGCGTTCCCGGGTGATCGACATCACCTACGAGAAACCCTCAGGCAACGGCGTGGAGGGTGAAAAAGCCCTGGTCGCGGCGCTCGATCGGATCTGCGCCGAAGCGACCGAAGCGATCGAGCAGGGGTATCAACTGATCATCCTCTCGGATCGAAACGTCGGCCCGGGACGCATCCCCGTCAGCACGCTGTTGGCGACCGGCGCGGTCCACCACCACTTGGTGCGGACCCATTCGCGGACCAAGATCGGCATCGTGCTGGAGTCCGGTGAAGCGCGCGAAGTGCATCACTTCTGCGTGTTGTTCGGCTACGGTGCCGACGCGGTGAACCCGTACCTGGCGTTCGAAGCGCTCAACTGGCTGCACGAACGCGGGCAGGTCGGGCTGTCAATGTCCGAAGAAAAGATGGTCCGCAACTACATCAAGAGCATCAACAAGGGCGTGCTGAAGGTCATGTCCAAGATGGGCATCTCCACGCTCGCCAGTTACAAGGGAGCGCAGATCTTCGAAGCGCTGGGCCTGGCCCACGAGGTGATCGACCGCTGCTTTGCCGGCACCGCCAGCCGACTCGGTGGCGCCGGGTTCAAGGTGTTGGCGGAGGAAGCGCGTCGGCGTCACAAGATCGGCTACCCCGAACGGCAGATCGTCAAGCTGCCGCAGCTTTCCAACCCCGGCGAGTATCACTGGCGCGCCGGCGGGGATGGCCACGTGTTCACCCCCGAAACCGTCGCCAACCTGCAGGTCGCGTCTCGTACCGGCAGCAGCGCCGCTTACGACGAATACGCCCGGCGGTGCAACGAAGACGCGCGACACCGCTGCACACTCCGCGGCCTGCTCCGGCTCAAGACCGACGACCCGTCCAAGGCTATCCCACTCGACGAGGTGGAGCCGGCGTCGGAGATCGTCAAGCGGTTCCGTACCGGCGCGATGTCGCTGGGCGCGCTGTCACAGGAAGCGCACGAGACGTTGGCGCTGGCGATGAACCGCATCGGCGGGATGAGTAACTCCGGCGAGGGCGGCGAAGATATCGAACGCTTCAAGCCCCTGCCCAACGGTGACTCCAAGCGATCCGCGATCAAGCAGGTCGCCTCGGGACGCTTCGGGGTGACCAGTTTCTACCTGGCCAACAGCGACCTGATCCAGATCAAGATCGCGCAGGGCGCCAAGCCCGGCGAGGGCGGTCAGCTCCCCGCGCACAAGGTCGACGAATACATCGCCAGCATCCGGTACTCCACGCCCGGGGTCGGCCTGATCAGCCCGCCGCCACACCACGACATCTACTCCATCGAGGACTTGGCACAGCTGATCTTCGACCTGAAGAACGCCAACCCGAACGTTCCGATCAGTGTGAAGCTGGTGTCGGAGGTCGGCGTCGGGACGGTCGCGTCGGGTGTCGCCAAGGCGCATGCCGACCACATCCTGATCTCGGGTCACGACGGCGGGACGGGCGCGTCGCCGTTGACCAGCATCAAGCACGCCGGCCTGCCCTGGGAACTGGGCCTTGCCGAGACGCACCAGACGCTGGTCCTCAACGACCTGCGATCTCGTGTCCGGCTGGAAACCGACGGCGGGCTCAAGACCGGGCGTGACCTGGTCATCGCCGCCTGCCTCGGCGCGGAAGAGTACGGCTACGCCACCGCGCCGCTGGTTGCCATCGGCTGCATCATGATGCGTAAGTGCCACCTGAACACCTGCCCGGTGGGCATCTGCACGCAGGACGAAGTCTTGCGCAAGAAGTTCGCCGGTCAGCCTGAACACGTGATCAACTTCTTCTTCCTCGTGGCGGAGGAAGCCCGGCGATACATGGCGCAGATGGGCATCCGAAGCATTGACGAATTGATCGGCCGAGTGGACCTGCTCGAACCACGCGACGCGATCGATCACTGGAAGGCTGACGGTCTGGACCTCAGCCCGATCCTCGCCCCGGCCAAGAAGCCGCGCGAGAATGTCGGGGTCCGCAAGCTGATCCCGCAGGATCACGGCATCGACAACATCCTTGATCGCCGATTGATTGAACACGCCACCCCGGCGCTCGAGCAAGGTGAGAAGGTGCGCGTCGAATTACCGATCGCCAACACCGACCGGGCTGTCGGCACCATGCTCAGCCATCACGTCTCTGTGAAATGGGGCGAGAAGGGGTTGCCCGACGACACGATCGAGCTGAACTTCCACGGCTCGGCGGGGCAGTCGTTGGGGGCCTGGCTGGCTCGTGGCGTTACGATCCGTCTCGAAGGCGACGCCAACGACTATGTCGGCAAGGGATTGTCCGGCGGCAAGATTATCATCTACCCGCCGAAGATCTCGACCTTCGAGCCGCAGGACAACATCATCATCGGCAACGTCGCGCTCTACGGTGCGACCGGCGGACAGGCATTCTTCCGCGGTGTCGCGGCCGAGAGGTTCTGTGTCCGTAACTCGGGCGCCCATGCCGTGATCGAAGGTGTCGGCGACCACGGCTGCGAGTACATGACCGGCGGGCGCGTCGTGATCCTCGGCAAGACCGGGCGCAACTTCGCCGCGGGCATGTCCGGCGGGATCGCCTACGTCTGGGACAAGGAAGGCGAGTTCCTCCAGAACTGCAACCTGGGCATGGTCGAGCTGGAAGGTCTGGAAGACCCCGAAGACATTGCCGAGGTCAAGCACCTGATCGGGCTGCACCTGGACTACACCGGGTCGAGTGTGGCGGCGCGGGTGCTTGCCGAGTGGGACCGGGTCCAGCCGCAGTTCGTGAAGGTGATGCCGGTGGATTACCGGCGCGTGCTGGCTCAACGAAAAGCGAAACAGCAGGAGGCCGTGCCCCCGGGCGTCCAAGTGTAAGCCTGATCGGCCTTGTCAGATAACAACGAACGAATAACCGTGTGTCCGGCCCGTGATGAACGGGCTGTCAGACCAACACCTGGAGTAAGCAGAAGTGGGAAAGCCGACCGGATTCCTGGAATATGAGCGTCAGCCGATGTCGTCGCGTCCGCCGATGGTGCGGATCAACGACTTCTACGAGATCATCGA
>CAZJCN010000101.1:7306-9153 GCA_964544195.1 uncultured Phycisphaeraceae bacterium
ACCGTGGCGGTCATCGGCTCCGGGCCCGCCGGGCTTGCCGCCGCCGATCAGCTCAACAAGGCCGGGCACTCCGTGACGGTGTATGAACGCGACGACCGGATCGGCGGGCTGTTGATGTACGGCATCCCGAACATGAAGCTGGACAAAAAAATCGTTCAGCGCCGGATCGACCTGATGGCCGCCGAAGGTGTCAAGTTCGTGACCAACGCCCACGTCGGTGTGAACGTGGATATCAACAATATCCGCCGCAGTTACGACGCGATTCTCTTGGCTTGTGGGGCGACGGTCCCGCGTGATTTACCCGTGCCCGGGCGTGAACTCAAAGGCATCCACTTTGCCATGGAGTTCCTGCACAAGAACACCAAGAGTTTGCTCGACTCCGGGTTCGAGGACGGCAACTATATCTCCGCGAAGGACAAGCATGTCATCGTCATCGGTGGCGGCGACACCGGCACGGACTGCATCGGCACCGCTATCCGTCACGGCTGCAAGAGCGTGATCAACTTCGAGCTTTTGCCGGTCCCGCCCGTTCAGCGCGCCCCGGACAACCCCTGGCCGCAGTGGCCGCGCATCTTCCGTGTGGACTACGGCCACGAGGAAGCCGCCGCCAAGTTCGGCAAAGACCCGCGCGAGTTCTGCGTCCTGACCAAGGAGTTCGTCGGCGACGACAACGGACACGTCAGAGCGGTCCGTACCATTCAGGTCGACTGGAAGAAGGATGAGAACGGCCGGTTCCAGATGTCGGAAATCCCCGGCACGGAACGGGAGTTCAAGGCAGACCTGGTCACGCTGGCGATGGGCTTCCTCGGGCCGGAGGACACCCTAGCAGAGAAGCTGGGTCTGGAACGAGACGCTCGGTCCAACTTCAAGGCTGAGTACGGCAAGTTCGCCACCAGTTGCGAAGGCGTTTTCGCCGCAGGTGACTGTCGGCGTGGTCAGTCGCTGGTGGTCTGGGCGATCGCGGAAGGCCGGGGCGCCGCCCGCTGCATCGACCAGTACCTGATGGGTGACTCCGACCTGCCCGCCCCGCGCATGTACACCGGACAGCTTTCCAGCGCCGGGTAAACATGGTGAGATTGCGTTGTTCAGGTGGTGCGGTCCTGATCGGCCGTGATGAGCAGGCTGTTGAGCTTTTCGGTGATCGCCTGACGCATCGCCTGCGCGGTCACGATTTCTTCAACAATCACACAATCGGCGCCGGCCTGTGAGCAGAGCATGCCTTGGCTGACGAAGTTCGCGCGTGCCGCGATGAAAATATCGGGATTCAACCCGCGCGCCACGCGACAGGCCTCCACCGCGTCGGCTTCGACCGGGATTGTCAGTGCCAATACATCCGCCTGGTCGATGCCGGCCCGTTTCAGTGTGTCCGGCTCCTGAACAGGGCCGTAGACCACTTTCTTGTTCAGTCCCAGTTGTTTTTCGACGGTGTTCAGGTTCAGGTCGATCACGGTCACGCTCATGCCGTGGCGTTCGAGTTCGAGGGTGACCATACGACCGACCACGCCGTAACCGGCGACGATCGCGCGGCGGTGATTAGGATAGATCCGTTCGTGATGCTGGCGGGACGTATTGCTCATACCAGCCCTCCCGACGAGACGCCATAGAAAAGCGATCGGTTCGCCTGTCAGTGTATCGGCAAATCCAAGCGATCGGGTTGGTCATAAAAAAACCGGCAGTCGGTGCCGCCGGTCGGTGTGTCAAGTTAACCGAGAAGGGATTGTTTTATCTCAACGTCGCCGGATCAACAGCAGGCCCGCGCCTATGCTCAGCAGGCCGAGGCTCGCCGGCTCGGGAACCAGCGTGACGCTTGCGACCGGCGCTGCCGACTGCGAGGCACTGACCGGCAG
>CAZJCN010000102.1:0-4509 GCA_964544195.1 uncultured Phycisphaeraceae bacterium
ACGATGGTGTTGTGAGCGATGACGGCGTTCTTGACCTGGAAATATTCGTTGAGCGCCGAGTTGGGGACGCCGGCGGAGATGGAGATGGCGCCCCCGTTACGTCCGTCGAGCCCGGCGAGGTAGTTGTTGATGATGGTGTGGTCCTCGCCGATGACGCGGATGCCGCCGGTCTGACTCTTACCGTTGCCGAGGAAGAAGTTGCCTTCGACCAGGGCGTTGTTGCCGTGGCGGAGTGTGAGTGTGCCGGCGGACTCGAGGAAGGTGTTGTTGCGGTAGATATTGCTGCCGGTCTTATTGGAGATGATCTCGATTTCGCCGTCGGTCTGGTGGAAGAGGTTGTTTTCGATGATGTCGAAGGTGTGTGTCATGGAGTTGGCGCTGTCGCCGATGCGGATAGTTTCCCAGCCGTTGGCGCCGCCGCCGCTGGGTCGATTGAAGAAGTAGTTGCTGTCGATGCGGTTGTTGCCGGTGGAGTTGCTGCCGTTCTTGCCGACCCAATCGACGACGGTGACGCCCTCATGGTTCTGGTTTTCGAAGTAGTTGTGATCGACGCGGTTGTGGTTGCCGTAGATGGAGACCCAGAAGTACCGGGTGCTGGTGCTGGGTGGGTTGTAGTCGATGATGGCGGTGTTGGTCAGCCGTGAGTTGGTCGCGTTGCCGTTGGATCCGCGGAACTCGATGACGTGTTGCCCGGAACTGAGCGACCCGCCCTGAAACTTCAGGCCGTCGACGACGAGCCAGTCGCCGGAGATACTCAGTCGTGAGCTGCCGTTGAAGACGACGTTGCCGGGGGTTTCGGCGCGGAGGGTGACAGGATTGCTGGATGTACCGTTGGTAGCGAAGTCCAGGTGCGTGTTGGTCCAGACACCGTTGGCGAGGGTGATGGTGTCGCCGGGGTTTGCGCTGCTGACGGCGGAGTTGAACTGAGACAGGTTGTTGACAAAAAAGTCGGCGGCAACAGCAGGTGAATAAGCAGCGAGGCAGGCGGCGACCAGCGTCATGGACGGGACCAAGGTGCGAGCGCTGCGGGTGGCACAGGTTACAACGACATCCATCAGATTCTCCTCCTGGTAAGAAAAAACCGTCGTGAATCGGTCTTGCTAAGGGTTATTTATGTTTGCCCACCTCTTCGGGCAGGATGAGTCTTGGTTCAACCAGGCAGATCGATCGGACAGGTAGGAAAGGGTTTTCCATGCGCCAGATCAGCTGATCGACGGCGCGAGTCCCGATCACGTCGGGCCGGACGTCGATGGTCGCGGGCTTGGGATTCAGCCCGGCGAGGATGTTGTTGTTGTCGCAGGACACAATCGTGATGTCACGGCCGGGCTCCACGCCTCGCTCACGCAGCGATCGGTAGACTTTGACCGCCAACGGATCACGCGGCACGAACAAGCCGGTCGGTCGGGGTGACAATTCCAGCAGACGATCGACGAGCATGTCGATGTGTTCCTGCGAGTCCTGCTGCTGCTGGTTCATCTTTACTGAGTCGGGATGGGTGACCACCGTGGCGGAGCTGACGCCGGCTTCCCGGGCCCACTCCACGAACGCGCGGGCACGGACCTCAAAGCCGATATGCGTGGTGTTGCACTGCAACGTGGCAATGTGCTTGTGGGCCCGATCGATCAGGTACTCGGCGGCGAAGCGTCCGATGGCTTTGTTGTCCGGTGCGACACGGTCCCCCCAATAGCCATGCCGGCTACGCTGACTGAGCATCCAGACGGTGGGATGGCGTGTGAGAATCTCCGCGATCTTGGGCGGGGGCGGGTAGCCGTGCATCAACAAGCCGTCGACCTTGCCGCTGGCGACGTTGGGAGGCAGGCGGTCACCATCGGTCAACTGGCCGACGATCATATTGAATCCACGTTCAGCCAAGGCTTCTTCGGCGGCGTGGAGCACGCTGGCGGTCACCGGCGAGACGACCAGCGTGGGGTCGGTCCCGACGAACAGCAGCGCGATGTTGCCCGTTTTCACACCGGAGCGAGACTTGGGCTTAGGGCCGCGCCGTTTGGCGGGCGGGGTATAGTTCAGCCGTTTCATCGCCTCCCGGACCCGCCGGGTCAGGTCCTGACTGACCCCCGGCCGATCGTTGATCACCCGTGAAACGGTGGCGTGAGACACGCCCGCCAGCTTGGCCACTTCTGAGATCGACATGGGTATAAGTCTAGCCCGAAACATCCTTATTTACAAGGAAATTTTCATGGTTACAGGCTTTAAAATGACCCTAATACCTTGGCATAATGGCATATATGCGCGATTGTATTAATTTTCATGAATTTTTAGACTGAAAGTTTCTTGAACATTACGGCACATTTCGTTAACATTGACCGCAACGGCTCGGTGGGTCGCCGGGACAACAAGGGAGTACAAGACCCGCTGAATGCCGGTGGGGGCATTCCGGCTGCCACCGCCCCACCGTTGAAAAACCAACCCGAATCCGACTCCCTGCCCACAAGGAGTGCTTTCCCATGACTACCGTTCGGCCAACCCCTGCCGAGGCGAAGCAGCATATCCCCGGCATCGACCTGCCGGTATCACGCATCGCGCTGGGGTGCATGTCTATTGTCGCCAGTGAAACCTACGGCGGCGTCGGCCCGGGACAGGCCATCGACACCGTCCGAACCGCCATCGACGAGGGCATCACCCTGCTGGACACCGCCCCGGCCTACGGCAACGGTGAATCAGAAGAACTGGTCGGCCGGGCAATCGAAGGCCTGCGCGATAAGGTCGTGCTGGCGACCAAAGCCAGCGGCCCCACGCTCAGCGCCAAGGAGATCGCCGAGGACTGCGAAGCCAGCCTGAAGCGGCTCAAGACCGACTACATCGACTTGTACCAGGTGCACTGGAACCGTCGGGTCGTGCTGGCGGAGGAAACCGTCCGCGCTCTCGAGAAGCTTCTGGATGAGGGCAAAGTCCGGGCGATCGGCGTGTGCAATTACGGGCCGAAGGATCTTCAGGAACTGTTCTCGCTGACCGACAAGATCCGGACGAACCAGATGGCGTACAGCATGCTGGTGCGGGCGATCGAGTTCGAGATCGTGGACCTGTGCGTCAAGCACAACGTGGGGGTCCTGTGCTACTCGCCGTTGGCCCAGGGATTGTTGACCGGACGATACACGACGGCGGACGAGGTGCCGGTCGGCCGACAGCGGACACGTCACTTCAGTTGCGACCGTGAGCTGGCACGGCACGGCCAGCCGGGCTGCGAAAAGGAAACCTTTGAAGCGATCGCGCAGGTCCGCGCGATCTGCGAGGAGATCGGCCAGCCGATGGGCCGGGTAGCGCTGGCGTGGTGCCTGCATCAGCCGGGCGTGACCTCGGTGTTGGCCGGTGCCAGTCGGCCGGACCAGGTCAAGGAAAACGCCCGCGCGGCGGAGCTGACGCTCAGCGAAGAAGTGCTGCAGAAACTGGACCGGGCCACCGCCAAGGTCAAGGAAATCCTTGGGGCCGATCCGGATGTCTGGGCGGCGGAATCCCGGATTCGATAACACCCCGGCGTCGTTGCCGGATAAGGAGTCACAAGGTGAATACCAGCAGTAACGGCCGACGGTTGCGCGTCGGGATCATCGGCCTTGGCCGAAGCGGTTGGAACATCCACGCCAAGACATTGCAGAAGTTGGAAGCCCATTACACGGTCGACGCCGTGGCGGACGCTGATGCCGCGCGGCTTGAGGAGGCCCGAACGGTATTCGGCTGCCGCACCTACTCGGACGCCGGTGAACTGATCACAGACGACGGGCTTGACCTGATTGTCGTGGCTTCACCGAACATCTATCACGTCGATCATGCGATCTCGGCGATGCGTTCGGGCAAACACGTCGTGTGTGAAAAGCCGATGGCGTTGTCCGTGTCCGAGGCCGACAAAGCCATCGAGGTATCGCGTGAAACCGGGCGCACCCTGGCGCCGTTCCAGAACCGGCGGTACGAGCCGCACTTCCTGAAAGTGCGTGAGATCCTCGACAGCGGACGGCTCGGCAAGATCCTGCAGATCCGGATGTGCTGGCACGGGTTCAGCCGACGCTGGGACTGGCAGACGCTGTCGGAGTTCGGCGGGGGGCTTTTGAACAACAACGGCGCCCACCTGCTGGATCAGGCGTTGGTGCTGTTCGGCGATCAAGAGCCGGAACTGTTTGTCGATCTGAAACAGGCGCTGTCCTCCGGCGACACGGAAGACCACGTCAAGGTCCTCCTCAAGGCGGACGACTCGCCGACCATCGATGTTGAACTGACCAGTGCCAGCGCGTACCCGCAGGACCGTTGGCACATCATGGGGACCGCCGGCGGGCTTGTCGGCACGCTCACCGAGTTGAACTGGAAGTGGGTGGACTGGTCCACCATGCCCCCGCGCCCGGTCGACCGCACACCAATCACCGCCGACCGGGCTTACAACCGGGAGGAACTGAACTGGCAGAGCGACCATTGGGAGCTGCCGAAGGATCACCCGGGTGAGTACGTGATGTTCTACCGGGACCTGTATCAGACATTGAGTCACGACAAGCCGTTGTTCATCAC
>CAZJCN010000102.1:4609-7420 GCA_964544195.1 uncultured Phycisphaeraceae bacterium
TGTTCTACCGGGACCTGTATCAGACATTGAGTCACGACAAGCCGTTGTTCATCACACCGGAGAGCGTCCGCCGGCAGATCGACCTGTTGGAGCGTACCCGTCGGGCCTGTCGGATGCAGTGTCTGGTCTGATTGGAAAAACGAATACCCCTGTGTCCTGATGAACGGACAAAGGAGTGGATCATGTTCAAGAGCCTGATGGCCGACATGGTGGGGATCGATGCGGACCCGTTGCAGATCATCGACCTGACGCAGCGGTACGGATTCAAGGGGGTGGACCTTCGGCTGGACCGTCAGGCGCAGGCGATCGAGCGGATCGGGGTGGACCGGGTCCGTGAGGCGATGGCCGAGGCGGGGCTGATACCGGGGTACTGCTCGATCCTGCCGGGCAAGATTTCCTGTGATGAACAGACCTGGCAGGCGGGCCTGTCCAGGACACCGGAGCTGGCGAAGCTTGCGCAGCAGCTCGGTTACACGCGCACCGCCACGGTCGTGTTGCCGTTCGATGACGAACTGCCCTTCGATGACTTTTTCAAACTGCACGTTGAACGTATCCGTCAGTCGGCACCGATCCTGGCGGATCACGGCCTGTCGCTGGCGTTGGAATACGTCAGCCCGATCACCCGTCGCGCAGGGCACCCGTACCCGTTCATTCACGACCTGAAGGGTCTGCGTTCGTTGTACGAAGCCTCCGAACAGGACAACGTGGGCGTGTTGCTGGACAGCTTCCACTGGCACTGCGCGGGTGAAACCGTGGCGGACATCGAGGCGCTGTCAGCGAAGGAAGTGGTGGTGGTTCACGTTAACGACCTGATCGCGGACCGCCCGGTGGAGGAACAGATCGTGACCGAGCGAGCGCTGCCGTGCGAGACAGGGGTGATCGACCTGGCTGGTTTCATGGGCGCGCTGGTGAAGATCGGTTACGACGGGCCGATCACCGCCGAGCCGACCAACCCGATCTGGAAGACCACGGAAACGGAGCAGGCGGCCTCGGCATTGAGCGCGTCGATGGACAAGCTGATGTCGCTGGTTGCGCCGGTGTCCCCGAGCAGAGGAAAGTGAGCGATTCAGGATGTCGCGATTGCGTATCGTCGCCAGCCAGTGCGGGCAGGGTCGAACGAAGTACCAGTACGACCGGCTGCTGTTTGATCGGCTGGCCCGGACACATCGGCTGTGGATCAACCCGAAGGACGGGTTCGACCTGACAGTTGATGATCTTCGTGAAGCGATCGCTGACGCGGATGTATTGATCGCCGGCTGGGGCAGCGGCGTGATCCCGGGCGAGGTGTACGCGGAAGCCCGGGCGTTGAAGCTGATCTGCCTGATCGGTTCCTCCATCAAGCCGGTGAGTCCCGAAGCGGCGTGGGACCGGGGCATCACGATCACGAACACGGCACCGGCGATCGGGCAGAGCGTGGCGGAGTTCGTCATCGGTCTGATGCTTCGTTGGCTTCATCCTTACGAGCGTTATGACAAGTCGCTGAAGCAAGGCATGCCGTGGCTGCCGGCGCGGGACCAGTTTCTGCAACGTGACCTGGCGGAAGTCACGGTGGGCCTGGTGGGATGCGGCGCGACGGTGCGCTACATGGCACCGGTGCTTAAGGCGTTGGGGACGAAGGTGCTGGTGTACGATCCGTATGTGGACCCGGCGCAGGCGCCCGAGGGACTGACTTTTGTCGATGACCTGATCACGCTGATGGCAGAGAGTGACATCGTGAGCCTGCACGCGGGTCTGACGCCTCAGACCCGTGGGATGATCGGCCACACGGAGTTGTCCGCGATGCGCGACGGTGCGTTGCTGATCAACGCGGCGCGTGGCGGGTTGATCCATGAAGACGCGCTGGTGGAGCAGCTCAGCGCCAGGCGGATCCACGCGGCGTTGGATGTGTTCGACCCCGAACCGTTGGCGGTCGATCATCGGCTGCGTTCGATGCCGAACGTCACCCTCACCCCGCACGTCGCCGGGACGTACAACATCACACTGTATGAACGGTGTTGCCGGATCGTATCAGCCAACATCGATGCGTTGGCGAACGGCGGGACGTTGACCAACATCGTAACCCCTGAGATGTATGCACGGATGACCTGATGATGACGGATGCGAACCGTCACTACCCCCGACCCGGCGTGACGCTGGTCAGGTTGTACCTGCTTCCGGTGCAGACGCGTGTGCCGTGGAAGTTCGGCAGCGAAATCCTGACCGAAGTGACGTGCGCGCGGGTGTGTCTCGAGCTGTGCGACCCGGTAACGGGTCGGTCGGCGACGGGCTGGGGAGAGACACCGCTGAACGTGCAGTGGGTCTGGCCGAGTACCGAAACCCCCTATCAGGATCGTCACGCGGCGTTGATCGCGCTGACGCGCCAGCTCGCCGAGGCGTGGGCGTCGTTCCCTGAGCGTGGGCACGCGATAGAGATCGGCCACGCGTTTCTCGAAGACGAACTGCCGGTGCAACTGGACAACTTCAACTACGGGCCGTGGCAGAGCCGGGAAAAAGTCCCCCACCTGGCGGCGCTGGTGTGTTGTTCACCGTTTGATCAGGCGTTGCACGACGCCTACGGGAACCTGGTGGGTCTGCCGACTTACCAGACCTACAACGGCCGATTCATGTCGCGCGATCTTGCCGACTATCTCGAACCGGCGGAAGGAACGGACGTGAGATTTTCGGGACGATACCCGCAGGATTACCTGGTCGTGAATCGTCCCGACAAGCTGCCGGCGTGGCACACCGTCGGGGGGCTGGACCCACTCGACGAATCACAGTTGACCGGGAACGAACCCGACGACGGCTACCCCGTCACGCTTGAACAGTGGA
>CAZJCN010000102.1:7520-9111 GCA_964544195.1 uncultured Phycisphaeraceae bacterium
CAGTTGACCGGGAACGAACCCGACGACGGCTACCCCGTCACGCTTGAACAGTGGATCGAACGGGACGGCCTGAATTGCCTGAAGATCAAACTCAAAGGCAACGATGCAAACTGGGATTATCAACGGCTGGTTGCGATCGGAGAAATCGCCAAACGCTACGACGTGGACTGGCTGACGACCGATTTCAACTGCACCGTGCAGGAGCCGGCCTACGTCAACGCGATGCTGGATCAGTTGCGTGACGAACAGCCGACGGTCTATCAGAAGATCCTGTACGTGGAACAGCCGTTTCCCTACGACATCGAGGCAAACGCGATTGACGTGCATAGTGTGTCGGCACGCAAGCCGTTGTTCATGGACGAAAGCGCGCACGACTGGCGGCTGGTCCGGCTCGGGCGATCGCTGGGCTGGAACGGGGTGGCTTTGAAAACGTGTAAGACCCAGACCGGCGCGATCCTGAGCCTGTGTTGGGCCAGGGCGCACGGGATGGCGCTGATGGTGCAGGACCTGACCAACCCGATGCTGGCGCAGATCCCGCATGTTCTCCTTGCAGCCCATGCCGATACGATCATGGGTGTGGAAACCAACAGCATGCAGTTTTATCCCGATGCCTCGCTGCCGGAAGCCGAGGTGCATCCGGGGCTGTATCGTCGGCGTGAAGGGTGTGTGGATCTGTCAACCCTCAAGGGGCCGGGCTTCGGTTATCGCGTCGATGAGATCAAGCGTGAGCTGCCCGATCCGGTTTATGATTCCTCGGCATCGGATGAAACCCTGTCTTCCGTCATGGAGTGAGGCCTGCCATGTCTTCGCAACCGAGATTCACCGTCTTCACCAAGCCATGGCGTGACCTGTCATTGGAGGTGCTGGGCGAGTTGGTCCACGGGATGGGTTTCGACGGCGTTGAGCTGCCGGTACGACCCGGGTACCAGGTTGAACCGGAACACGCCATGGATTCGCTGCCGAAAGCCAGGAAGATTCTGTTGGATCAGCGTGTGGAGATCGTCAGCGTCGCTGGGGAAGCCACGGAGACGATGATCCGGGCGTGTGGTGAGGCGGGGGTTCGGATCCTTCGGATCATGGTCAGGATCCCGCATGAAGTGGATTACCTGACCCATATCGAGCAGACGCGCCGTCAATGGAACACGTTGCTGCCGGTGCTCGAAGCGTCGGGGGTGACGCTTGGGGTGCAGAATCACAAAGCTCGTTTCCTGACACACGCGATGCACCTGCATCATGCGTTGCGGGATTATGATCCGAAGCTGATCGGTGCGGTGTGGGACGCGGCGCACGAAGCTTTTGCCGGGTCCGATCCTGAGTTGGCACTGGATGTGATCTGGCCGAAGCTGTGCATGGTGAACCTGAAGAACGGCCTGTGGGAAAAAGCGGGGGAAGACGAGTTCGGCGTGGTCAAATGGAAGTCGCGCTGGGTGGCCGGACATGAGGGGCTGTGCAACTGGCCGCGCGTGATCGGGGAGCTGAAACGTCGTGGATACCAGGGCGATGTCTGCCTGACCGCCGAGTACAGCGAAGACGAGCTGAAAACCGTCAAGAAATGGGCGATGTCGGATCTGGCGCTGGCCAAGCGGTGCTT
>CAZJCN010000103.1:0-9088 GCA_964544195.1 uncultured Phycisphaeraceae bacterium
TCAAAGTCGGAGATGAGCTGCCGACCGAGGAGCGTGAACACATCCAATCCTTGGTAGAGAAGGTTCGCGCCATGTCGGATCAAGCCGACGTGGACCCCGATGAGTTGCATCATGCTTTGGATGCCATGGATAAATCGACCGTTCGGCTTGCTGAGCTGGCGATTGCCAAGACCTTGCGCGAAGAGCAGGCTTCCGAAAGTGCCGAACGGAGTTGAGCACAGACAACGACCGGCACGCATACAGTTTTTATCGTTGAGTAGCCATGTCTGACCTGATTCGCGTTCGACACGACAACGGTGTGGTGACGTATCAGTCGCCGTTGCTGTCCGAGGCCGGGGTGTCTCACGGGTTTACCACGCGCATCGGGGGGATCAGCCCGGCTCCGTTCGATACGTTGAACCTCGCCGCGATGGTCAACGACCCGGCGTCGGACGCGAGCACGAACGTGGCTGAAAACTTTCGTCGGGTTCGCACCGCCTTGGGTTGTCGTCGCCATATCCGCGTTCAGGTGAATCAGGTGCATGGCCGAGAGGTCTGGGTGCCCCCTGCACATCCCGTGCGTCCGGTGGATGCGCCTCGTGCCGACGCCATCGCCAGCGATAAGCCGGGTCTGATGCTGATGGTTCGTGTGGCGGATTGTGTGCCGGTCTTATTGGCGACGCGGGACGGCCGGGTGGTTGCTGCGGTGCATGCGGGCTGGCGGGGGATTCTCGCCGGGGTCGTGGCCAATGCGGTCCAGGAGGTTGAGACTTTAGCGGGTCCGGGACACGGATCAGACCTGGTTGCCGCGGTCGGCCCGTGCATCGGCCCGGACCGATTCGAGGTGGGGCCCGAGGTGGCCGAGGCTTTCGAATCGGCGGGGTTGCAGGATGTGGTCTGCACGCACGGCAACGCCAAGCCTCGTATCCATCTGTCCCATGCGGTGGCGCATCAGTTGATACAAACAGGGATCGACCCGGACCGGATCGACCGAATCGATCGCTGCACCTACACCGAGTCGCAAGAGTTTTTCAGCCACCGACGAGACCGGGGCAGGACCGGCCGTCAGGCCGCGTTGATCGCAGTCCGTCCTTTGGCATCCCGTATAACCGGACCAATCGGCTCATCCTGATCGTTTGCTTCGGTATGACGTCATTTCTTGGCTTCCGTCCTTGCTTGATCCGCTGTTTGTATTGGACAGTTCTCCACGGCTTGTTGCCGAACGATCCAGCGGTATGCCGATCCACCACCGATCGAAGGGACGGGACGTGGCTGGATGGCGAACATCCAACGCGTGAGGCAGGAAGAAAGGACGGTGTGTGATGCAAAGGTGTCGAAAGTCCAAGCCGGTCCGGTCGTTGTTATGTCTTGCGTGCCTGGGGGCGTTGTGCCTGCCCGGCACGGCTCAGGGTGGGGATGCGATTGATTTTGAAATCAGTGAAGGCCGTGTGATCCCCAGCCAGGATTTCGCGGTAAAGGTATCCGTATTGGGCGCCGCGATCACCTCCAGCGGGGTGGACATGCCCGTGACGGTGAAGGTCAATATCAACGGGACGTCCTACGAACCATTTGGGGATGCGGATGATCCCTTTGCCGGTAACGTCAATGATCATTCTCCGCCACGTCACTTCATCGTACGAGAGATGTTCGAACCGGACTCAACGATTGATGTGACGGGGACCAGTTGGCGGACCAGCGGGAGTCTTTACCTGCGGAGAAACTCTCACGATCAATCCCCTTCGGTGAAGGTGCTTCGCAACGGCGACCCGGTACCCGACATCGCCGGGTTTGAGAATCAGGCCGACGCGGTCGAGTTTATCCGGGATTATATCGACCCTGAAACCAACACGATGATGCTGGACGAAAACCAGTCGATCTACCTGTTTGAACTGGGCACAACGCGGTTGTCTTCGCTGGCAGCCGACTTCCAGGATCTGGTGGTTCTCGTCACGCTGGGTGAATCGCCCGAGGCACTTGAGCAGGGTGACCTGGCGGACGCGGCCTATGACTGATCTGACGGGGCGTTCCTGTCGGGCCTTGAGTCGTTCCAATTTTTTCGTGTCAGGCGGCGGGTGCCAAGACCCGTCGCCTGATTTTTTATCACCCGGTACGCTCGCGGGCATTCGATCACCTCATTACGATGTCCGGCATGAGCCGGACAGATGAACGAATCGGTGTATGTACCTGGTCGTTGTTGCCCGCCGGTCCTGATGAGTTGATCGAAAAACTCCGTGCCGTCGGTATCAACAAGGTACAGTTGGCGCTCAGCCTGCTGGTGCAGGACCCCGGTACATGGGGGAACACGATCGACCTGCTGCGCGAAGCGGGCTTCACGATCATCTCCGGCATGTTTTCGCCCATCGGCGAAGACTATTCGACGCTGGAGACCATCCGGAAAACCGGTGGTGTGGTGCCTGATGAACGCTGGTCCGCCAACCTGGAACTCGCGTCCGGCATCGCCGCGATTGCCGGGAAAGAGGGAATCCGCACGGTGACGTTTCACGCCGGGTTTGTTCCCCATGATGCCGACGATCCGGGGTATGCCAAGCTCCGGGATCGGCTGAAAACCTTGGCGGACGTTTATGCGGAACACAACTGCCAACTGCTTCTGGAAACCGGCCAGGAAACGGCGGACGATCTGCTGCGATTCCTCGATGCGGTGAACAAGCCCAACCTCGGTGTGAACTTCGACCCGGCCAACATGATTCTGTATGGCAAAGGGGACCCTGTTGACGCGGTCCGGAAGCTGGTCGGTTTTATCCGTCAGGTTCATATCAAGGACGCGGTGTCGTCAGCAGTACCTAGCGAATGGGGCACCGAAGTACCCGTCGGCGAGGGTGAAGTGGACTGGTCCGCCTTCATGTCCGTGTTGCGGGATGCCGGGTATGACGGGCATTTAATCATCGAACGAGAAGCGGGTGAAGACCGGGTCGGGGATATTCTGAAAGCAGTCCAACTGATCCGAAATCTCGGTTCTCACGTCTAGCAGGCACCGTTGTCTATGGAGTTATTCTTGTAACGAGACGATCAATACGGGACAGGGCGGTAGTTGGCGGGAATATGCGGGAAGTGATTTGTGATCATGGTTTTATGTACGGACCGACATCAAGGTGGGCCTTGGACCAAAACTGGACCGTTGGGCATAGATTCGAGTTTCAATATTGGATCAAACCGCCTTTACGATGCCGTTACGACGGTTTTGTGTCCGTAAGAATCGGACAACGGACAAAAAATGGACACAATAAATGGTCCGCGTCAGCTGGCTATAGCCGAGGCGGCGGGTGATTCAGGACTATCATCCATAACAAACATAATAAGTTGGCCACCTGTCTCGGCAGCCATCGACGACTGCTTGGATCGGCGGGCAGCAGCCAGCCTGGCCAAGCCCTGCCGGCGTAGGAATGCCTGGTACTCAGCGAGGTCATGGGCATCGACTGGTAGCCAGTAACCCCCCAAGTCAGAGGCGACTTCGACGCCTGCGTCTCGCAGGGCACGGATGACGTTTCGGAGCCCTCGTTTGCGACTGTCATCACTTCCACCAGGTCGAATCCGGCAGGCTCGAGCGAGTACCAACGCTTTGACCCGACGAGGCGGCTCACCCGTGCGTCGGGCGTCACGGCGACGCTGCAGCAGGTGCAACACGCGCCATTGCAGATCTTGATCTGTTCCCTCGTCCGGTGGCCGTCTGGTCATGGCGACGATCTCCTGGATGAGTGCGGTCGGATCGGTTGAGTTCGGGTGGCAATCTCCTCCATGACCCGTGATGCCTGCCCCATAATGACACGCAGGTCGTGAAGCGCCGTGGACAGACCCACCCCACAGGCTGCCAGGCACCGGCGTAGCTGCTCATCGGTCAGACCCGATAGATCACCCGCATCGGGGGGTCTTGTCGGCAGGCCAGGATCCTGGATCAGGCGCAGTGCGGCCTCACCCAAGGTGTCACGGATCAGTCGCCGATCGCGATCGGTCAGATGCATGGCGATCCCCCTTGGTCCAGGTGATACACACGGCTCGGCCGATAGACGGCGAACGTCAATCCGGGGTGACGTTGGGCCATACCGGCCGCGATGCTCCAGGCCTGCGCCTCCGTGGCGACGTGTACGTGCTGAATGGTGTGATGCTCTCCCGGCATGGGCACCTGCGCCACGATAAATCCACATGACGCCTCCAGTTTGGAAGCATCCGCCTCACACAGCCGTCGGGTATCGATCAGTCTGTCAATATCGTCCTGTGTCATCAGCAACAGTCAGTCATAAATTGAAGCGTGGCAGCAGCGACCTTTTTGCCAAGGCCCGCTTGGTTTTTACATCACTGTATCCATGCCTATGGCTCTCCCACAGGTCATCGATCTTAATCTTGATGTCTGCGATCGCTTCCAGATCCGATGAGAAAAAAGGATCGTCCTGATCCGGTTTGTACATCTGATCGCGGCTGCTGAGTACCTGTTGAAGCGCTTGTTCAATCTTCATGGCATCCTCCTACCTATCAGATCACTTTCACCCCGTGCCGTCGTGCGAACGCCTTTAGACCTTCGATGAGGTTGTACAGTTCGGTGTAGTTCAGATCTTGGAGCCGATCTGTCCGGTCATCGGTGACCCGGCGCACCCATCCGCCCAAGGCATCGTCACGCGTCAATGTGCCCATGCCGCGTAATGTGTGAGCGATCCGGGACGCGAGACTGCGCATACGAGCCAGATCATCATCTGCCTTGCGCGTGAAGTGCAGAGCTGGGAACGTCCGTTTGCCCAGGACGATCTGCTTGCCGGGTGTGACCGACTCGACGACAGCCATGGCGTGTTCAAAGTCTGAATTGTTTAGTCTGGGGCTGGTGCTGGTCGCCCGCCCCGACCGGTCGAATGCATTTTGCAGCCCTGAGAGGATCATATAGCGTTGCTCATCATCCAGTCCGGCTGCCCGACACGCACGCACAAACAATGATTTTTGAGCACAAGTCCAACCGCCTTCAGGTTTTCGACGTCGCGTGGTCATGATTATGCCGAGATCCTGTAGCGTGTCGGCTCGTAGGTCGTGGGGGCCTGTCGATCGTCCTTGGGCATCGGCGCAACCATCCGCTGGAGCGCACGCTGAGACGCCTCGGGCAGTCGCTGCCAGATCGTCGGGTGTGCACGCAACCATTTGAGCAGGTCGGCCGGGTCGATCATCTTCTCGCGGTGGCCGCCGGGCAGGCGTGAGTATCTGAGGCCTCGGTCCAGCCATAAGCGCACCGCCTGTCGGGTGCGGCGGCACAGCGCCGCCGCCTGCCCCGTCGTCAAGAGGCCGGTATTGCACCGGCGGTTGGTCCCGAGCTGGTACGCCCGCTTGCGCACGGCCGCGACGCTGTGCCCCAGTTTCCGCGCGATCACCCGTTCGTGCACCTTGCCCAGGTGCTCGAGCAGATAGTCATCGTCCGCCGGTGACCAGCGGCGCGCCAGGTACCGTTGGCGTGTGCGCACCGCCCGGATCACGTCCTCCAACGGCCAGGCGACGACGACACCAAGCGAGGCCCCGCAGCGAGGGCGGACTCGATATCGCCGCGCTCGGATCACGCCCCGCCGTTCCCACTGCGCACGCTGGCCCTCACGCACACCGATGATCCGGCACGCGGTGGCGGCGCGGATCAGACGCCGGCCGTCCTCCGCCACCACCGAGGCGGCGGTCAGTTGATCAATGATGTCGGGTGTCGCGTCCATGCGAACTCCTATGCCGTCTTTGCAGATCGAGTGGATCCGTCCTCCATGGTCTTGATATGCCGTTGTGCCAGTTGGTAAATATGGCGGCCCATGTCGCCGTTGCAGATGGTCAGGATCGATATGATCTGCCGCCGTGTCACCGCTCTGCCTGGCCACTTGCGCTGCGCGAACGTGAGCACCCGCTTCACCGTCCGTAGCGACCCGTAGTCAGGCAGACACGCCACCGCCCATATCAGCTGCATGACGTCATCGCTGAGTTTGAGGTTGAAATGCGCGAAGAGCTGTCGCACCTCATCAATCGTAAATAACGGACGCCCCAGCTTGCCGGATTGGTCCGGCCCCTCTGCGTTATATACATGCTGCATCAGGTCGTACTTGATGCAGCGGGAATTGAACTGCCCTCGATGGTTGGCTCGGTCGTCCACGTGCAGCATGATCTGGTCTGTGCCGGCCATGACGATCGGGCACCCGGTCTTGTCGTGCAGGGCCCGAATGACTGGGAACACGTCTGGCCGGAGCTGGTGGGCCTCATCCAGATAAATCGGCCGGCTGGAACCCGAGAGCCGTTCGCACACCGCGTCCAGATGGTCAGCCGTGGTTGATCCGTGTACGCGTGCCTTGAGAAGCCCAGCGAGTTCAGATAGGAACTTGCGGGCACTCATGTGTGTGTGACAGTAGATGTACACGCCACTGGTGGTTTCGGCGAGCACCCGCAGCACCATTGTCTTGCCGGTGCCGGATGGTGCGACGATCACTGCCATGCAGCCATCGTCCCGCGCCACGGTCGCTACGGTGCGGATCTCCTCGGCGACCTGTGTTGGAACATACGGCAGATCCACACGCACATCGCGCTTGCGTGCATCGTCGGCGATCCAAGTGTTGATGGCGCGTGTGATTTTGTCACAGTCCCCCCGGTAATTGCCGTTGATCCACTGGCTGAGCGTGCTCTCGGCCACGCCGATCGCCTTCGCCGCCACGCCGGCCGCCTGCTCAGATTTATACAGGTATTCCAGGAGACGTTTGCGAACGTCCTGCGTCTGCTCGTCGGTGAGCTTGCCATCCATGGGTAGCATCCTTGCGTATCGGATCACCCGGGCTTCCCGGCCCAGGTCGCGCACAAAATTGCGTGTGCTCTCGTCAGTCATCACCATGACCTCCCCCCGATGCGAGGTCGGCGATCGTGAACGGATCGTCGTCCTGGTCGTTCTCGTGTGTTACCTCGTCGGTAGCACAGAACGAGGCAAAGTCGATCGGAGCATCATCCAGCTCGTCGCCGGATCCAGTCGTCGTCAGGCCGTCGGCGAACGACACTAAGTCAGCCAGACCGCGTGGTATATCCTCCGAACTTCCGGTTTCCGCCCCCGCCGCCTGCTTGAGATCCCACCGCTGACACTGCTTTGCATGGCCATCGAGCGCGGTTTGGATCAGCTTCACCGGCTGAATATCCCGTGTGCTCGGCGGCTCCGGATCAGGCGCATGAGCCGCTTCGAGCAGGGCTAATTCTCGTGTGCTGAGTACCAGGTCCAAGTCGGCCCCGGCCAGCAGCTTTTGGGCTCGGTTGAGCTTGCGTTGACGCCGCAACGCTTCGCTGAGATGGCTGCGCGACACCGTGTGGTCACCGCTCGGCCTGCCGTAGGTCGCTTCGTATAGCTGGCATACCGGCCGCATCCTCTCATCGAACAACACCGCGACTCCCAGGTCATCCTGGTCGTAACCCACTCGGTACTCGTCCGCTCGTCCGTTGAGATCTGCGAACACCGGGTCGTCACTCTTGTATACGTGGCGCGTGCCCAAAATCGAAATCGTGACACGATGACGGCGCACGCGGACCGGCGGGCTGAACGTGAGCATGAATCGATCCAACACTCCGGGATCGGCGAAGTGTCGCCGGCGTCCCGTGGCCATCATCTCGTCGGGGCTGACACGCACACCATCGAGGACCATGTCATCCTTGCCGTGATCGCGTGACGCGTTATAGGCACGTATGTGACGAGCCAATCGCTCTCGTACCCGGTCCAGTGTCGGCACCTGATCACCCGCCTTGAGGATCGCCGTCAGATCGGTGGGCCTGTTCTCGGGCCGGTTACCCGCGTAACTGACAAATGATTTGTCGAAGTCCTCGTGCAAGGCGTAGTTGAACCACTGCTCCAGCCGGCCCTTGGCTCGGGCGTTGTATGGTGTTGCGAAGATCACATCGATCCCCAACGTGCCATAGAGACCCCGGAACGCCGGCTCATCGATCGAGCCTCGCTTGAGGATGATGCGCCGCTGTGGCTTGGTGTGACCGCAGAAGGTCTGTGCTGCATAATCGCGACCATTGTCGATGTACACCGTGTCGGGTCCACCGTTGTTGGCCGGGTCCAAAATCGCCGCGCGGAAAGCGGACAGGATCGTCTGACTGTTGGGCTCGAGACTCAACGTGTGGCCGACGATCCGTCGGGTTCGCCAGTCCATCCATGCGGTCAGCCACGGCCGGACCGGAACACCCTTGTGATTGAGGCACCACAGGTCGAGCACGCAGTGGTCACCAATCCACAGTTCGCCCGGACCCCACGACTCAGGATCCATGTCGATGTAGTCGCTGTGTTTGGATCGGTAGAGTTCAGGGTTGCGGTATTTGCAGCGCTCGGCCGGGCTGATGCGTTGGCGCACGAGACGGAGCAGTTGTGGGTAGCTGCACCAAGTCATCCCATCGGCACGAGCCCTGTCGCGGACCTGCTTCCAGCACCACTTGATCTTGCGTTTGTGTTCCGTCAGATACAGCGATCGGAATAAATCCCACGCCGCCGGATCAGGTTCGCCACGCGTGTTGCCTCCACGTGTGTCGATCAACTTAACCAGATCGGCCGGATCCCGGTAACGCGCGTTCCAATTCAACAATGATGATCGGGAAATCCGCAGGTCCGGGTGCTCGGCCCTAAGCTTTTCGATGAGTTGAGGTAGCCATTGGCGTTGCGGTCGGTGATCAGATGCTCTGGCACGCCACAGACGTCGCACACAAGCCGCCCGTTGCATCGCCAGGTCCACCTGACGCTCGCTATACCGGCTCAGGTCGGGGGCGCGGTGTGCCGCCCCTGTGGCCCCTGGCAACAATCGCATGTCGTAGCTGCGGGCAATCCACCATCGAGGTCTGCCGCCATCCGGCCCCGGCCTACAAACAGCCAGCCCCCGACGCTTGAGCCGTTGTGCACATTGCCGCCGAAGCGTCCGCTCATGCACACCCAACAGCGGTGCCGCGTCGTCTGTGCTGATCCAGCGTGACGTATCGATCGCCTTTTGCGTCGAAGTTGTGTCGTTCCGGATTGGCGAAGGTAACGCGGTCATGTCTGTCAACGGTCAAAGGCGTGGTCTTTGGTCGATGGTCTGCACGCGTCGTGGTCGGCCAGCAGCGGCGCGACCAGGCCCAGCACGCCGGCCAG
>CAZJCN010000104.1:0-9016 GCA_964544195.1 uncultured Phycisphaeraceae bacterium
AGTCTTCATGCCCCATGAGGGTGAGGATAGTCGGTGTTTTGGCTGTGTTGACCACCGCGGCTGTTCGTTTGGGTGACGCGACGCGGTACGGCAGCCGGGGGTCGATGGATCTAACCGCTTCGAGCAGGTCGATCCCAAGGAGCAGATCGGCTGTGCCGTAGGGGATCTGCGGTGTGGTGGTGACGGGGTGACCGTTGTTTTTCGGACGCGTGTAGATCAGCTGAGAGAAGACCCCGCCGTTACGGATCGCCAAGCCCTTCTTGTCGAGGAATCGAACGTAGTAGCCCATCTCGTGCCCGGCCTTGACGAGGATGGCGGTGGCGACGCCGATGCCCATACCACCAACACCACCGAGATGAGCGCGCCAGGTGGGCTGATCCGCGTGGATCGGACGCGGCGGGTCCGGCAGGTCATCGAGGTGGACGTGTTCATCACCCATGCGCTTGGGTTGACGGCGGGTAACGGTCACTTCTTCAAAACTTGGGCAGGCATGGATTCGTTGACATGCGCCATCGTTGACGCACCAGGACATATCCGTCTGCACCTTCGGGCCGTAGTCGCTGCCGACCATCTTCAATCCCGGGCAGCCGGTCTGGTTGGTGCATTCCAGACAGAACTCGCAGACCTCGGTCGCGACGTTCATATAAGTCTTGCGGGGAACATAGCCGAACTGCTTGAGCTGGCCGCGTTCGAGGCGTCTGGCACGACGGTGGTAAGTGATACCGCATTCTTTGTCGGCGATCACGATCTTGACGCCGTCGGCGAGGATGGTCTGTTCGAGCAGTTTGCGGTAGCGGTCGCGGTCTGCCGGATTGACGCGCACGATCCGCACGTCCTTCTTGATCTTTTTGGGGACCAGACCGACAACAATCCGCTCGATGTCCAGCGGATTCATAGGCTTGCCGGTGAGATCGAACTCGACGCCGGGGTGACCTTGATGCCCGGTCATCGCGGTCGTTTTGTTGTCCAGGATGATGTAGGTGATGTCCTGTCCGTTGTAGATGGACTGGCTGATAGCAACCTGCCCGGAATGGTAGAACGTGCCGTCGCCCATGAAGACGATCTGCTTGTTCTCGATGAACGGGTCCACGCCGGCACCGGTCCCGCCGCCCAACCCCATGCCCGAATAATTGTGCATCAAGGGCTTGGTCGGCTCGAACATGAGCATGGTGTAGCAGCCGGTGTCGCCGTGCGCGACCAGATCAACAGGCTTGCGTTTGTGGTGCTGGAGCATGTAGTTGGCATCCAGCAGATCACGACGCAGTTCGAGCAGCACGCTAGAGGAGTCCCGGTGCGGGCAGCCTGGACAGAAAGTCGGGGTGCGGGCGGGGATATCGACCTCATAAGACCCGGTTTCCCGGATCAATTCCAGGTGCTCCGTCAGGTGGCCGTTGGTCAACTCGATCGGCAGGGTCGCGTGTTCCTTGATCAAGGGGATCAGGCGTTCGATCAGCACCGAAGGATTGAGGCCGCGAGCCTCCGGGATGCCGGGCAGGTCGCGTGGGAACTTCTTGCCGAAGACATCCGACTTGATCTGCCCTGACTGTTTCAGGGGGTTGAGAATCTCCAACACCTGCCGTTCGACGAAGCTACGTCGTTCTTCGATCACGACGATCTGCTGGCATTGCTGAGCGAACTCGGTCACGATCGCCGGGTCGACGGGGTATGTCATCCCCAGCTTGAGAATGGGGAACTTCCCGGCCAGGCCGATCTCTTCGAGCGCGTGATCGAGATAGGAGGTGGCGGTGCCGGCGGCGATGAATCCGAGGGGAACCACCAAGCCTTTCTGCGGCTTGTCCTGTATCCGGTTGATCCCGAGCCGACGGGCCTCGGCCTTCAGCTTCTCGAATTGGGCGGGCAACGCCAGCTCACGCCGATGCACGCGTGGCGGCAACAGGACGGTTTCTTCCAAGTAAGGCTCTATGTCCTTGTCGTAACTGAGCGTCAGCTTCTGGTGTTCGTTGATCTGCGGGAAGTGATTGTCGTAGCACTCGACGGTGCCGCCGCCGTCGGCATTGGCGACGGTAAGCAGATAGCCGATGTACAGCCCAGCCGCGTGCCCGAGCTTGAAGCCCAGGTTTACCCAATCCTTGACCTGCTGCGGGGTGGATGGCTCGATGATCGGCAGGCGAACGTGCTCAGCAAGAAATCGGGAATCAGCGGGGACCTGCGTCGAATCCGACCAAGGGTCATCCCCCATGACGATCAACGCACCGGAGTCGCCGCGTGTCCCGGCCAAAACGCCCAGCGCCAATGCATCTGAGGCTACATGCAACCCCACACTCTTGAATACGGTAATGGCACGGCAGCCTGCCATCTGAGCGCCGTTGACCATGGCAACCGAGAGGGCTTCGTTGTTGGCCTGCTTGGCGACCACACCATGGGATTCGAGCATCGGCCCAAGGGCCTGGAGGGTGTCGAAAAACGGTGCGATCGGCGAGCCGGGATAGCCGGTATACAGGTGTACGCCCCCCTCGGTTTCGAGGGCGCCTTTGACCAGCAGTTCATTACCGCTAAAGACAGCCGTTCCTGACGCCTGCGTGAAGCGTGGATCGATAGGTCTCATCTAAAGTCAGCTTCCGATAGATTGCCGTGACTGGCGGTGGGTTCTGAGGTTCATGCACTTCGCCTCCCTGCACTTGCGTGGCCCATCCTGGGCCGACCGGTCCGATGGGACGGATCTGAGTCGCCCCAATAAGGCCCCCGAGACGCCGCCCACGTCGGTTTCCGGGGCCGGTCTGATTCGGTTGCCATTATAGGCCGGTGGGCCGTGGTGGGAAAGATTTTCCATTCTCCCCTGCCACCGTGTAAGGTGATATCCAAAGCGCAGCTACGGTCATAATCCGGGATAATACCGGCGTGGTGATTGACCTAACGATGAGTCCGGACGTGCCCGAATCACGATATCGCATTGTTATAACAGGGTTTGGATTACTCACGCCTGTCGGAAGATCCGCCTGGCAGACCTTTGCCAGGCTGCTGGAAGGCAAGACACTGGCTCAACGGGCAGCGCAACTGCCCCGGGATATCGAAATCACAGACCTGGTAAGGGCGACCGGATCGGTCGCGATCGCCCAACACGGCTCAACCGACCCGGCAGTGGAACTGACCGAACGGGCCATCCGAGAGGCTGTGACCATGTCCGGGATCGATCCCGCGGGTCTGCCGGTCTTCCTTGGAACCAGTAAAGGAGCTGTCCAAGCCTGGTCAGCCGCATTCAAGTTAAGCGATCCCGGGCCCCACTGTACCGACCTTGGGATGCCCGGCCCCCCTGCCCCTCAGGATGCTGCTCTCGCTGTGGCGTTGGGACCGCACGGTTACCTGAGTCATCACCTGACTCGGCGGTTACAGACCGGACCGATACGCCACTACGTCGCCGCCTGTGCATCAAGCCTGACCGCGCTGCATCACGCCAGGCAATACCTGCTGACGGCCCCATCCCATGACTATGCGGTAGTGGCGACGAGTGAAGCCGCGCTGATGCCCCTTTTCATCCACAGCTACCGCCGGCTGGGCGTGCTGGCCAAAGCACAACCAGGATATTACGAAGAAAAGCCGCTTGATCGAAACCGGCAAGGCTTTGTTCTGTCCGAAGCCGGGGCAGCGGTGGTACTCAGACGTGTCCCGAACGATTCACCTGCGATGCCGGGTGAAATCGAACTCGTTGATTCGGCTATCGCATGTGAAGCTTATGATCTGGTTCGCTCCAGCCCAACAATGCCGGCACTGCGACATATCGCTGAAGTATTATGTGGGGGACGCACGATCGATTTGCTTCACCCCCACGCCCCCGGCACAACAGATCATGATCCTGTTGAGTTACGTACACTGCTGCATGTGCTCAACGATAAGCATCACGGTCCCCCTCATCTTTACGCCTGTAAAGGAGCGATCGGTCATGCGATGGGTGCGGCCGGCCTGTCGGCTCTGGTCTTGGCTTGCGTGTGTGCCAAGGCAAGACAGTGCCCGCCAATGCCCTGGCTGACCGAACCCTTGGATACGGGCTTTGGACTCAAGTCACACGCCATCAAACTTCCCTCGGCCACCACGCACGCGATTTTTTCGGCCGGCTTCGCGGGTCACACGGCCGGTGCTGTGATCCGGCATCATTGATCATTCAGAAAAAGAAAAACCCCCGAGTACGGGGGTTTCGATTCAACTCCGAGTTTACAGTTTCTGTCCGGGATCAGGTCGCCATGTCAATGTTCATGGGGGTGTTCGTGGTCGTGGTGATCCGACTTGTCTGTGGAGGGGGCTGCATTGTGAAGCGGTTCGGCCATGGCAACAGCCTCTGCCTCTACACCGTAGCCAGCCAAGTGCTCGGATAAAAGCCCGGCGATAAGGTCGACATCAATAGGCCAAGCGTACGTGATATCGATATCGGGGTTGTCCATGCTTGCGCGCTGAACACTATGGAGGATATCCAGCTCGGAATGGTTGCCGCCAGGGGTCAACATGACGGTGGTGACGAGAACCTGCTTCGCCCCTGACCGAATCGCCTCCCGTATCGCCTGCTCTGTCGTGGGAGCACAGAACTCGTTAAACCCGATCAGAACCAGATGGCCTGTTCGATCGGATAAAACCGACGCGACACGTTCTACCCCTGTTTTGTAAGGGTCGTTCTCAGCGGTTCGCGGCCAATTACGGATTTCTTCTTCCAGTCGACGATATTCCTCCGCTTCCTCGTGATGATGGTGATGGCTGTGGCCATGTGCACCGCCATGACTATGCTGTGTAACACTGAGACGGAAGAAGCGCTGAAGCCTGTCTTTGGGAAAATCAATGGGTGGGATACCGTGTCCGACGAGTACGATCACTGTATCGTTGGAAATCTGAGGACATGGTGCGTTCACCTGCTCCTGCCCTTCGCTCGACAGCTCGCCCCCATTCGAGGCGGCCGTAAGACCTGTCACAGACCATAGGACAGCCATCAACGTCAATAAACGTCGCATCGTGAATTCCTTTCTAAAATAGGACAACAGTGTTTAACCCTGATACGTCAGGGCGTGTAATCGTATTCAGGCGTAGTCGCGTTGTTCGCCCAGTAGCGCATATCGTTCAGTTCAGTAGGGGCCATGCCCGCCACATGTCCGTCAAAAAAACCGGTCGCGGCGGGTCCATAGCGCCCCATCGGTATGCCGAGGATGCTGCCGGATATCAGCTCGAATTCGTCCCCTGAAGCACGCCATTGCTCGCCGTTGGCCCGAGGCGGTGTGAGTCGGAAATAACCCTCATGGGGATCATCGGGTGCAGGCACAATATTGCGTACCTGGCTTTCACCCAACACGATCAGCTCACTGGAACGCTGAACCTCGGAAGCGTGGAAGACGACGTGCCGTCCCAGGTTAGCTTTGCCGTTCACAAAGCCGTGATGCGACACGCTGCCCCCGACATACACGTCATTCAAGCCGAAAGCCGTGTAAAGGCTCAGGCTGTATGCCTTCAACATGGCTTCAACGGTTGAGTCATCCGCTCCGGGCAACTCAGGCACCTCGCTGTGGGTGTGTAATACTTCCCAGATCCCGGACACATACGGTATAAGGCGCCAAGGGTAGCGTTGGCTGACCGGTGGGCCGAAGGTATGCCCCGCGTATTCCACCGTGATCGTTTTGCCGTCCAGAGTCGGGGGCGGGTACGCCATCAGGAGTCGGCCCTCGTTCTCACTCTGATAAGCGGTATACCCGATCAACAACTGGCGAAGATCGCTTTTTGCGCGTAACCCTTGGGCGGCAAGGCGGGCGCGACCCAGGGCGGGCAGCAGGATGCCGATCAGCAATGCAATGATGCTGATGACCACCAACAACTCAACCAGCGTAAACGCCCGATGTTGCCTCATGGTTCCGTCCGTTGAGCACCCCAGTGAACTGCGCAGACCATTCATTCCGGAAGGGTCACGATTTCATACGTTGCATCAGCATCGAACCACCTATGGCCAGGAAACCGGCCATGATGCCTGGCTCGGGTACCGGCAGATCGGCCGGGGGCGTGCCCGCGTTCCAGTTGCCCAACACCGTATTCAGGTCTTCGATCCCGACAAAGCCGTCCCCGGAAGGATCGCCCGACAGCCAATCACCAGCGGCGACGGTCTGGTTCCAGTTGCCCAACACGATGTTGAGATCCGCGATGCCGACAAAGCCGTCGCCATCCAGATCACCATCCAAGGCAGATACGCGTGCGATGGTATCGACCGCGATCGCGATGATGCTGGTATGGCCATACATGATGTCATCGGTCGATTGGGGGTCGACAGACGAGGGAACATACTGTCCGAACGACGCGTCATAGGTGTCAAATTCGATGACGTGACCTGCCGGGTTCGCGGGCAGTTCGAAACGGAACCAGTGTGTCACATCAGAAACCGGGAACCCGACCGGTCCGGTCGAGCTGGATCGTGAAAGCTCTACATGGTCGACCCAATCGAACCCGTCCACCTTGACCGAATTGGGCGCAGCAGGATTATTCGGCGTGGAAGGTCCGACCAGGATTTCGTTACCGCTGACCTCGATCTGAAGGATCAACGTGGTGTTACTTCCTAATCCGTGGTTGTAATCCGGCACAAGGACTTCCCAGTCAGCGGACGCAAAAAAGCTGTAACCGTTCTGAGTGCCGCTCATCAGGAAGCCGGAAGTGACTCCCGTCGAGTTGCGATCTTTGTCGAGATACTGCGCGGTCGCAATGCCGTTCGGATTGAAGTAATCATTGTCCGGTTGATTCAACCCGAACATGGTCGTGAAGTTTTCGCCACCACCATTGAGTGCCGGGGCCCCACCATTAACCGGGCCACGCCACTGCTGGTAAGTGGTATCCACTGTGCCGCGACTCCAATTGGCAAACGGTTGCGCACCGCTTGGCGTGGTGGCAGGATCGATAAACATGGCACTTGCCGGTACAGTGCCGAACCCAACCGCACAAGCAAATACGCCAACCAGTACTTTGTTTGCAGCTACGTTGCACTTCATCGGTGTCAGGTTCCTAGGAGCCCCATAATAAAAATCGGTAAACCACCCCCCCGGTAACACACGTTTAACGCCGACGGTTCAGCGCACCGATCCCAGCCAAAGCCAGCAACGCCAGGGAAGCTGGTTCCGGCACGATCGAAGGCTGGTCGATGTCAATCGTCACGGGCGGTGTAAACCCGGCCATCCCCGCGGGAACCTGTACACCGACCTGCAGATTTCCGATGCTGCCGAAAACCGATTGGAACGTGGAAGCGGGGCCTTCATACACGATCTGCGGATTCACGGGCGTGATATCGAATGACAGCAATGTCCAGGTATTGGGCAGCACCGGAGCGAATTCGACACCCGCGGCGCCGGGGAAATTGAACGAGGTGGCGAACCGGGTGAACATCGGCAGCGGCATGGGCGCGTTGTGGCGAACCCACACGCTGAAGTTCGTCACACCCTGGCTGATCCAGTCACCTACAAATGCGTCACCGCTGGAATTGAAGTTATCCTGTCCCCGGACCAAAGTCAGCGGATCGTTTTCATTTGAGGCGGCGAAGCTGGCGATACCCGACGCGTAGCTGCTGCCGTCCGGCCCACCGACGGCCACAAACGTCAGATCAGCGCCGGCGGCATCCTTCCAATTCGCGTTGTCGGTTGCGAAGTCTTCGGTAAACGGGACCACGGCCGCCTGTGTCGCTGCCGTAGCACACAGCAGACAAGCCATTACAGAGGACCGACGAAGCGAGTTAAACGACATCTCATCCACTCCTTTAGCTGTCCCGGGTAGATGACCCGGCCTTCACGCACGGCCGAATCGGACGGATAACAAGACCGGATTGGGCCCGCGACTCGGCAGGGACAGCACGCAATGCCGGCTCACAGGCCCACCCGGTGTGGTCTAACACACCACAAATGTCATAGGTATACCCGCAAGAGTACACCCTTGGCTACTCCACAATTATGATATTGATAATCAATCTCAACATTGGCAGACATGATACAGTTCAGTTTCGCGCTGTCAACCCCGTATATTTGAAGAATCTGTTGGTTTCGGATTCGCCAGATCGGATCAAACGGGCCTTCATTCGGGCTTGCTCATCCTGATGGTGGCATCGTGACCGTGCTTGAAATAATCCTGCCGTAATTGAACGATCGGCGTACGGGCCAAAGCCCAATCCAGGTATTTCAAGGGGTCCAGACGGCGAGCCGGGCCAAGCTCCTCCCTACGGTGTGTACACCGACTGGAAAGGAAGTTGAACATCAGGGTCTGCGAGCAGGCATGCCAGGCGGCATCAAGGACCGCCATCGCGGTCTGGTCATCCATGGTGTTCAGCGTGCCGGATAACGTGATGACCTGGGGTCGTCCGATTCTCAGCAATGAAGGGTCGGCCACGAAGTCCCCGGCATGAAACTCGGCGCGGGGCAGGTCTCGTTGCTTGGCGTAGTCGATGACCTCGGGCAAGCCGTCCACGCCGATATACCGGGCGTATTCGATCCCCTGCTCGATCAGATAGGCCGCAAAATCACCCCGGCTGCACCCGGCGTCAAGGATGACTTTCCCGGGCAGGTAACACATCTGCGTAAAGACCCGGAACCGCCGCTGCTGGCTTCGTGTGTTAGCCCAGAGGGTAACGCCGAACTCGTTTCCGAAGTCATTTTGTGCATCACGGTACGGATCAAGGTAGGAGCTGGACATGGGGATATCTTAGGCGCACATGGGCGAAAGGTGTAAGCCCGGGCGGAATGCGTTATCTTCCATCGCCATGACAGGGACTGACCAAGGATGGTTACAGGCATTACGAGGCCGGTTCGTTGTATTCGACGGGCCGGACGGAAGCGGCAAGAGTACGCAGTTCGTCAAGTTGGACGAACTCGTCCGCAGTGCGGGGATCGAAGTCTGCGAGGTGCGTGAGCCCGGCGGGACGTACATCGGCGAGCAGGTCCGCCAGATCCTGCTGGACCCGACCAACACAAGCGAAGTCGATGTGTACTGCGAGATGCTGCTGTTCATGGCCAGCCGGGCGCAATTGGTAGCGGAACGTATCCGACCGGCGATCGAAGCGGGCAAG
>CAZJCN010000105.1:0-2018 GCA_964544195.1 uncultured Phycisphaeraceae bacterium
TGTACGCCCGGATTGGCGTTCGCCGCAGGCCGGACGTATCATCCGCTTGCTATGAAAGCGAAACAGCACTGGATCACGGGTTTAGCGTGTCTGGGGGCGGGGTTGTCGGCATACCTGGCCGGTTGTGCCGGGCCGATGCAGCAGACCCCGGAGCAGGCGTTGCGTGAGTCGATGCTCTCCGCCCATCGGGCGCACCTGGCGTCGGTCGCCGAGGCGAAGGTGACGACACTCAAGCGCGAACCGAGCGACGTGGAATCGGCGCTCAGCGACGACCGCCGGGCCGAGCTGGACGAGATGAGCGGGCTGGGCGCGTACCGCGACATCGAGCTGACCCCGGGTGTGGACCTGTCCGGCAATGAGGCGTCGCCGACGGTTCGGCTGTCACTGCGCGAGGCGGTGGGTCTGGCGGTGAAAAACAACCTGGACCTGCAGGTGGCGCGGATGATCCCGGCTATCAGCGAGTCGCGGATCGTTCAGGCGGAAGGTGTCTTCGACGCGGTGTTCTTCACGAACCTGGACTATTCGAAGCTGGACACGCCGCAGCCGGGCGGGTTGGTCCCGGGCTTGAGCGGCAACACGAAGCGCGAGGACGTGCAGCTTTCGACCGGGGTCCGCAAGCCGTTGATCACGGGGGGCCAGGTGACGTTGCAGGCCGACCTGAACCGCAACGAGGCGGTGCCGTCGATCTTCGGCGTGTCGAAGTTTTACGACGCGGATGTGTTGATCAACCTGCAGCAGCCGTTGCTCCGCAACTTCGGGTCGGATGTGAATCGTGCCAACATCGTGCTGGCGCGGAACGATCGGTTGGCCGAGGCTCAGCAGCTCAAGCGTCGGTTGCTGGATGTGGTCGCGCAGGTCGAGGCGGGGTACTGGAACCTGTATTTCGCCCAGCAGCAGCTTCGGGTCCGCACCCGGTTGCTGGAACGATCGACGCAGGACCGTGACCGGTTGATCGAGCGTCGGGGCTACGACGCCAGCCCGGTCGAGATCACGGAGGCGAACAGCTTTGTCGAGCTGCACCGCGCGGACGTGATCCGGGCGCAGTCGGCGGTCCGCCAGGCGTCGGACCAGCTCAAGCGTCTGATCAATTCCCCGACGCTGCCGATCGCGGACGAGAGCGTGATCGTGCCGGTGGACGAACCGGTGGACGAGCCGATCTCGTTCAACCTGCTTGATCTGGTGACGACGGCGTTGCGTGAACGGCCGGAGATGCAGATCGCGCTGCTGGATATCAAGGACGCGGCGGTGCGACAGCGTGTGGCGGACAACGCACGACTGCCCCTGCTGAACCTGGCGGCAACCGTGCAGTGGAACGCGGTGGGCATCGGCAATTCCCAACAGGCGATCGAACGGCTGGACGACGGCGATTTCATCGACTACCTGCTGGGCGCGCAGTTCGAGATGCCGATCGGCAACCGACAGGCGGAAGGCTTGTACCGTCAGCGCACGCTCGAACGACAGGCGACAGCCCTGGTCTATCAGCGACAGGCGCAGGACGTGGTGCTCGAGGTCAAAAACGCGCTGCGGGATGTGCAGACGTCGTATGAATTGATCGGCGCGACCCGCGCCGCCCGACGCGCCGCCGCTGACAGCCTGCGCGCCATCGAGGTGCAGGAGGAGTCCGGCGTAGCGCTGACACCGCAGTTCCTGATCAACCAGAAGCTGTCGACGCAGGAACGCCTGGCGGAAGCGGAGATCCAGGAGGTCCGAGCGCTGACGGATTATCACAACGCTTTGGCGACGCTGTATCAGGCGGTGGGGACGTTATTGGAGCGGAACCGGATCGAGTTCCGGGTCGAGCCGGAGTGAGCGCCTCATTCAGATAGCCGTACGGGGTTGTTCGAGGTATCCGCCTTGGTAGAGCGTGATTCCAATGCTGGCGTTTCGGGGCCAATTATTCTATAATACTCGGCCTGCAGTTAGGTTCGTGGGCTGGGAGACCGCATCGGGTATCAGCCGGACACCAACAGCCTTGTTTAGGAGCAAGTAATTGTGATTACTATTGTTATACCCCACGC
>CAZJCN010000105.1:2118-6223 GCA_964544195.1 uncultured Phycisphaeraceae bacterium
GAGACGATCGACTATCAACCCGGCAGCCTCCGTGACGAGTTCGAATTCGGCCCGGTCACCGCGTGGTCGGTCCACGCGATCCGTCGCACACTGACCGAGGTCGGCCCGTTGATGGAGACCGCCAGCGGCGCGTTCTATGACCTGCGTCTGCGTGTCTCGCAGATCGGGTTGCCGATCCGATTACCTGAACCGTTGTATCGTCGGCCGAACCCGGACGATCGGCCCAGCGGCAAGAAGCTGTTTGATTACGTCGATCCGCGTAACCGGGACGCCCAGATCGAAAAAGAACGGATCGTGACGGAGCATCTCAAGCGCATCGGCGCCTACCTGCCGCCGACGTTTGAAACGCCGGACGTCTCGGGGGATTTCCCGGTCAAGGCGAGCGTCATCATCCCTGTGCGGAACCGGATTAAGACCGTCGGCGACGCGGTTAAAAGCGCCTGCGAACAACAGGCGGACTTTTCGTTCAACGTCATCGTCGTGGACAACCACTCGACGGACGGGACGACCGACTTACTGAAGCAAGCGACGCAGAAGTACCAGAACCTGGTGCACCTGATCCCCGAGGCGATGGACCTTGGGATCGGTGGTTGCTGGAACCTGGCCCTGCAAAGCGAGCACTGCGGGCAGTGGGCGGTGCAGTTGGATTCCGACGATATTTATGCCGGGCCGGACACGCTGGTGAGAATGGTTTCCGAGCTGGAGAAAGGCCCTTATGCGATGGTCGTTGGGGCGTATCGGATGGTGAACTTCGAGCTGGAGGAGATCCCGCCGGGGTTGATCGATCACCGGGAGTGGACTCGTGAGAACGGCCGAAACAACCTGCTTCGCGTCAACGGCATCGGCGCTCCGCGGGCGTTCAGCACGAAGATCATGCGTGCCAATCCGTTGCCGAACACATCCTACGGCGAAGACTACGGGATCGCGATGACGCTCTCACGACGGTACGAGATCGGGCGGATTTACGACCCGGTGTATCTCTGCCGGCGGTGGGACGACAACACCGACGCCGACCTGCCGATGGAGGTCAAGAACCGGCACGACCTCTACAAGGATCGGCTGCGGACGCTGGAAGTGATGGCCCGGATCAAGATGAACACCAAGGCGGGGTGCGGCTGTGGCGGGTGAATTGATTGATCAAATTGAAGCGTTGTGGGACGAACAGAAGCGCGACTGGCCGATGATGGCCAAGGGGGCGGCGTTTCTGGCGCAGTCCGAGACGCGCGAAGTCGATCACGGCGGGTTGCGTGTTCGTCTTCAGTTCAATCCCGGCCGGGTGGTCAACGCTTCGGCGAAGGTGGACGCCAAATCCATCGCTGAACGGCCGTGTTTTTTATGTGAGAAGAATCGGCCCGCTGAGCAGCGCGGGGTCGACGCGGGTGACGGCTTTGTGTTTCTCTGCAATCCGATGCCGATCTTTTCGCCGCACTTCACCGTGCCGGCGCTGACGCATCAACCGCAACGGATTGCGTCGTGTCTGCCGAAGCTGGTGTCGCTGTCCCAAGCTTTGAGCGGGCGCTACACGGTGTTTTACAACGGCCCGAAGTGCGGCGCCAGCGCCCCGGATCATCTTCACCTTCAGGCAAGCCCGCAGGGTGCCACGCCGTTCGAATCGAATCTCATCGGCAACCCGGAGGGGTTCATCGAATGGTCGGAGACGACTGACGGTATCCGGCTGGGATTGACACTTGACCCGAACCCGACGGCGATCGTGGCTGTCGGCACGGATGACACTGCGGTCTTAAAGCAGGCCGAGCGGCTTATCACCGAGCTGGCCAAGCGTTTCCCAGACGAACCTGAACCGATGCTCAACGCCCTGTCGCTTCACCGGGACGGCAAGTTTCATGTCGCGTTGTTTCCCCGGACATCGCATCGCCCAAGCAACTTCGGGCACGGTCCGGCTCCGAAGCAAGTGCTGGTCAGTCCGGGACTGGTGGATATGCTCGGCCTGTTGATCACGCCACGTCGTGAAGATTACGAGCAACTGACCGACGAAGCGGTGGCGAAGATCTATCGCGAAGTTTCAAGAGATCGGCGGGATCTGGCAGAGATTATCTGGTAACAACAGATGGACGACCAAGGGTCTGCCTGATGTATGGCAGTATCTTCACGAGTGCGTTGCCGCGGTGGCTGATCGCGTTTTTGTCCTCTGAAGAAAGCTCAGCCACCGTCTTGTCTCGATCGGGCAGATACACCAACGGGTCGTAACCAAAGCCGTTGCGGCCTCGACCGCGTTCGGGACGCGCCGGGTCTTCCGCCTGATCGGGGGTGATGATCCGACCTTCCATCGTGCCACGAACCAAGGCAATCAAGGGGTTGCCGTCGACTCGACCATCGACCAATGCCATCGCGCAGACGAATCGTGCGGTTCGTTGTTCAACCGGGACGCCTTCCAGGTTTTTCATCAACAAGGCGCAATTCGCCGCATCTCTTTCAGCCCGCGGGCCGTCGGTGTTGCTGTATCGAGCGCTTCGGACACCCGGTTCGCCGTTGAGCGCATCGACCTCCAGCCCGCTGTCATCGGCCAGGCACAGCATCCCCGTTGCTTTCGCGTAGTAACGGGCTTTCAGTTCGGCGTTGGCTTCGAATGTTTCGCCGTCCTCGGCCGGTTCCTCGATCGGTTCGTGCAGGTCCGCCAGACATCGAAGAGAAACGGTAGCGTCATTCAGGATCGCACGGATCTCGTCGAGCTTGTGCGGGTTGCCGGTGGCGATGAGCAGTTCCATAAGCACTCACGAAATAATAAAAGTTCTCTCTCGAAGAAAGATCGTGTCAGTTACGTTTTAGGTCGGCCGGCCCGTTCCAGCTCGCGGAGTCGGCGTTGTTCCTCCTGTTGAGCCTTGAACTCGGCGTTACGGCGGCGCTCGGTTTCATCTTCGGGGTCGAGCTTAGCCTCCCAACCGTAGTGGACGAAGTCCCACGTCAGGTTTCCGTCGGGTTGGCAGTGGAAGACGGTATAGCCGGGGCCTTCACCGTTGAACTCGCCGGCCCACCACGACCCGGACACGGCCGGGCTGGTGATGTACCACACGTCGTGCCAACGGTATTCCTCCCGGCGGTGGGTGTGTCCTTGAAGCAGGGCCTTGACCTGATGCCGTTCGAGGATTCGCTGGAGCTTGAGGGTGTCACGGAGGACCGCCCAAGCGGGCATGCCGGGTGCCTCGGGATTGCCCTGCTGTTGGGCGATGTTGCAGAAGGCGGCGATGTGTGTGGTAACGATCTTCGGCCGATCTCCCGCGGCCCCGAGGTCGTAAGCGAGCCATTCGAGTTGCTCATCCCCGATGCGTGCCTCGTAGCCCGGGCCGTGATCTTCCTGTGTCGGGTGGATGCAGTCGAGTACGGCAAAGTGCCAACCCTTGTGGTCGAAGCTGTAATACGGCTCGGCCCACTCGAGTTGATCCATGATGTACTTCTTGCCGAAGTCGGGATCGTTGGGTTGAACTTTTCGTCTTGAACTCCAGCCAAGGACGTCATGGTTGCCCATGCAGTTGTAATACGGGATCCCCAATGAGTCGGAGATTCCCTTGTAGAGCCGGACCTGTTCGATGAACCTGGCTTTTTCGGTATAGAGCCCGTCAAACGCCAGGTCGCCGCCCATCACGGCCAGGTCGGGCATGACCGGCTGTTGCTTGATGGATTCGATGCAGGCGAGGTAACCCTCGTGCCCGTGACGCCGGGTGGTCACGTGCATGTCGGTCAGGTGGACGAAGTCGAAGGCTTCGGCCGGTGCCTGTCCGGCGGGTTGTGAAGCAGCCATTGCTCGGGGTGTTCCCGGCAAGGTCATCGCCCCGGCGGCAACGGCCGTGGATGTCAGAAACTCGCGTCGGGTGATCGGTGAGGTTTTCATGCCCCAAATTATACGTCGGGATCAGGGCGATCACTTGGGCTGATATTTCCAGTCCGCGGGGGGCTGTTCCCACTGCCAGACGCGGAAGTAGCGGATGCGGTATTCACGATCGGTCCGGCTGTCATCGGGCAGCGCGCCGAACCACTTGTTGGATTCGTTGTTGATGTTGATGTGAAGCGGCTGGTGCCAGTGGGTGTTTTCCACTTCACGGAACATCACGCCGTCGATATAGAAGCGGATCTTCTCCGGCGTCCATTC
>CAZJCN010000105.1:6323-8980 GCA_964544195.1 uncultured Phycisphaeraceae bacterium
GCGTCCATCAGCTTGAGTTCGGCCTCAAAATAGCCGTAGAGCACGGTTTTTTTGCTTTGGATGAACCCGGAGGTATGCGTGAAACCCTTGGGAAGTTTTTCTTTGCCATGCTTGTTGATGCTGAGGATTAGTTCGCCGTCTTTGACTCGGATGTTGGAACGGTGAAAGAAAGTTGGTGGTCGGCCTTTCCAGCCGCGGGCATACGGACGCCAGCGGTGGGTGTTCAGTTGGGGCCGATCGAATTCGTCACTGAGGTCGATGCGTTTTTTCCAACCCTGTGTGTTGGTCTGGTCCGAGAGAGGAAAGTCGTCGTTGATCCGCTTCGGCGCATTCTCGAACGAGATTTCCTTGGAGAACTCTTTTTCCGGGATGGTGAGTTGTGCCAGCGCGGTGGGGACGGCCAGCAGACACACGACAAGCACAGCCATCGGGACCAAGATTGGCATGACAACCGTCTCCTTGTAGGGGTCATTTCATAAGGGTTGGTACTGCGGAAGTATTATAGCAGCCCTCATCTCGCCGCAGCCCCTGATGCGGATCGTGTATCTGGATATGACAAAATTATTTGTGCTGACTGATGTTATACCGGCTCGTCAAGTCGGTATTGCTTGATCTTTTTGTAAAGCGTGCTGCGGTTGATATCGAGCTGGCGGGCGGTTTCCTGCCGGTTCCAGTTGTTGGCTTCCAGCGCGGCGAGGATGATCTGCCGTTCCGGTTCCTGCAGCGCAACCGACAGCGGCATCGGTTTCCATCCTTCGGCAAGCACGGAGATGGTGCTGCCTTGACCCGCTGATGATGACGGCCCGGATGGCACGGGGTGTCGAACCAGCGCCGGGTTTGCCGCCGCGATGATGGATTCGGGCAGGTCCGTCAGGGCAATTTCGTTCTGTTTGCTCAAGACGACCGCACGCTCGACAGCGTTTTCCAGCTCACGCACGTTGCCCGGCCAGTCGTAACGGATCAGGGCGTTCATCGCTTCCTCGCTGAACCGGCGCTGTCGGCCCAGCTCTTTGCAGTGCTTCTCAAGGAAGTGTTCGGCCAGGAGGGGGACGTCTCCGGATCGTTCACGCAACGCGGGCATGGCGATGCTCACGACGTTGATGCGATAGTACAGGTCTTCGCGGAACATCCCGCTGTCGACCAGTTCCTTGAGCGACTGATTCGTCGCCAGGACAAAACGCACATCGACCTGGATCGTTTCGGTGGACCCGACGGGCTCGAAGGCTTTTTCCTGGAGCACGCGCAGCAGTTTGAGCTGGAGCGCGGGGGTGGCGGAGTTGATCTCGTCGATGAAAAGCGTTCCGCCGTTCGCGGCGAGGATCTTGCCGGGCTTGTCGTGGTCGGCGCCGGTGAAGGCGCCCTTGACGTGGCCGAACAACTCGCTTTCCAGCAAGGTTTCAGGGATCGAGCCGCAGGCAAAGGTCACGAACGGGCCGCCGGAGCGCGGGCTGAGTGTGTGGATCGCCCGGCCGACCATGCTTTTGCCGGTTCCGGATTCGCCGGTGATCAGGACGGTGGTCTTGCTCTCGGCGACGGCTTCGACGAGGTCGTAGACCTTCTGCATCCGGTAGTCGTTGCCGATCAGATTGCCCAGCCCGTACCGCTCGGAGAGCTGAGTCTTCAGACTCTTGTTTTCGTGGACCAGCGTGTGCTGGTTGACCGCCTTATTGACCGCCAGGCGAAGTTCGTCATCAACCACCGGCTTGGTCAGGTAATCCACCGCACCGAGTCGTACGGCTTCGACCGCGGATTCGATCTTGCCGAACCCGGTGATGACGATCGGGACGACGGATTCGTGTCGCTTACGCACGGTCTTGATCAGTTCCATGCCGTCGCAACGCGGCATGTTCATGTCGGCGATGAGGATGCCGAAGCCGTCGTCGTGATGCCTTTCCTGGTCTTCATCGAGGATATCCAGCGCTTCTTTGCCGTCGCAGGCGGTGGCGGTGGTATATCCCTCGCGCGAGAGAAACTCGGCGAGGCTGTCGGCGACAATCGGGTCGTCGTCCACGATCAGGATGCGTGCTTTGTCAGGCATGACTGCTCGGTTCTCGAGAGTTGCTGGTTTGGAGGTTTCTTGTCGCGGCTCGGACCGGGTATCGAAGCATCAAGACCGCGCCGCCCTCCGGTCGGTTGGTCAGTGTCAGCTTGCCACCAAGGCTTTGTGCGATTTCCTGGCTCAACGTCAGGCCCAAGCCGTGCCCATCGGGACGGGTGGTGTGACCGATACGGAGTTGCCCGTGCTCATCGATCATGGATGGGGCAAGGCCCGGCCCGTCGTCGGTGATCCGGATGACGATGTCGCTATCGTGCTGTTCCGCGGCAACCGTAACACGGAAGGTCGATGCCGTCGGGTCGGATTCATGTCGGTGTGCGGCGATGGCCTGGATCGCGTTGAGGATGCCGTTGGCCACGATCGGGAAGACCGGCCCGGCCGGGATTTCCGCAGCTTCGGGCTGAAGGTCGAGTTTCAGAATGACCTGATGGCGCAAAGCCAACGGCTGGTGGATCTGTACCGCCTGTTCGAGGGCCTCGCCCAGCGACTGGTGCGACACATAAGCGTTCGGGGATCGGTGCGTGTCTTTCATCCAGTTGCGGATCAGTGACACCATCTGACGCATGGAGGTATCGGTCGTCCGCAGGCTTTGAAGCAGTTG
>CAZJCN010000106.1:0-8928 GCA_964544195.1 uncultured Phycisphaeraceae bacterium
GCCGTCGTTGTGGATCAGCGTGTTGTCTCGATCGAGAAAGACCGCCGCATTCATGGGATAAAGCATAGCCCGCCTGTCGGCCACGGGCCAATCCGACCCGCTAACGCGTCACACGCAGGCAACCGATCGCCCTAGCCGGCAGATCAAACACCATTCGCCCGCCCTCACATGTCACAGGTCGGCTTGTTTCCCTCATCGGCACGGGAAGGGACGGATCAGGTTTCAATTCGCCTTGAAGAAGAAATAACTCGGCCACAGCCGTGTTGCTCGAAAAATCGGTCAGATCGACGACAACCGCCACATCCCGATCATACGCCCGGCTGATCAGGTGAACATATATCGCCGAATCGTCACCCGTCACCACGATATCCACCTCGGCTACCTTGGGCTTGGCGCGGTTGGTCCCGATGGTGTAAGGCTGGGTGAAGACGGGCAGGTTCTCAACTTCAGTCTTCATCCTCATGCCGCCGTGGTGCCGACGGTAAAACCCGGTGATCGCGCCGCTGGGAAGCAGAAAAGCCTCCTCCGGCCCGGCAGGCGGAACACGGACCGTCGTGATTCCCCAGTTAATGCCGATGAGCATGGACTGATGTGCCATCCGGATCCGATCTGCGGAGCGGATCAGGCCATGAAGGATGCCTGCTGCGCCGACACCCCGTGCCCAGTACGAATCCATCGGGCGATCCTCTTCAGCAGGCAAAGCCCACCACCCGTTCCAGTTCCACTCGGTCGCCGCGATGGGGTAGCCGCTGGTATCCGCATCAAAATACAAGGGGTAGAGACTCATCCCCGTTTCATCACTGACTTCCGGCACCGATACATAAGCCCGCCAGACCTCTTCCTCGGTCAACTCGCTTGGGTCCACGCGCTGACCTTCACGGATCACCTCCCGCATGCCCCATGGGCCGTAGAAATGTGACGTCATCATGTCCAGACGTTCACCGATTGCTTCTCGAATTGCCTGATTGACTTCTTTGTTGGCTGCATCACTGATCAGGCGTATCGTCGGATCAACACGGCGCATCGCGGTGATATAGGCGTCAAGACACCGAACGTACCAACCCGGATAAGTTTCACCATGCGCTTCACGGGCCGTCCGGCTGTAGGTCCATATCTCGTTACCGATCTGAAAGTATTTCACGCCATAGGGCTCAACCCGCCCATGTCGCGCTCGTAACTCAGCCCAGCGCAACAACCGGGGTGGCGCATCGGCATCAACCGGGAGATTACAGTAGGCCACCAGCGCCGCGGCATGTTCCGCACAATCGTCGACAGGTTCCAACCCCAGCAGCGCCTTCTTGAAATTCACGACTAGCACCGGCTCCGCCCCCCACTGAGCACAATCCCGCAGGAACCCGTCAAACGTGTACTTCACCTGCACATCCGGCGAACCCCAGCGGGCGTGTTCCTCTGCGGGAGGATCATTAAGAAAATCAAGCCAGTCCGTGTTGCTGACCAGCGTCCCACCGGGATAACGTAATGTCGGGGGTTCAAGCGAAGCCACTAACGCCCGAACCCGTGGCGCAAGCTGGTCCGGCGACACCAGGCCGGCATCGGCGCCGAGTTCGCCGTGCCAGTTCGCATGTTCAACGAAGTGTCCGAACAGCAGCGGGCTGACCTCATGCAGCGGCTGGTCATACACTTTCACAATCACCGGCCCCACAGGCTCAGCCATCACCCGCGATATCACGGCAGGCGATAAGCAAAGCACCCATGCCAGCCATACGACAGTGCGCAGCGACATGACGACTCCTTGTTGAATGAACCGTTGACCGGGCCTGCTGCCTGCCCGTAATCGTATCAGTCTTGATCGTCGGTCGCTTGATGATCTGAATCCGAATCGTCACAGCCCGGGCCGGATGGTGCCCCTTAAGCCAGACGATCGTCGGGGATTCCCAATCGTTGTTTCAATAGGAGCAGCTCGTTTATCTGCTCTTCGGTGAGCGGGCTGATACGCCCCAGTTGTCGGGCCAACAACAACTGCATGCAATGCTTATCCAGAATCTCCAACCGGTAGTAGGCTTCCAGCAGATCCTTCCCGATACTGATCGAGCCATGGTTGGCCAGCAGGATGGTGTTGGTATGCGGGGTGAGCTTATCGATAAAGCTATTCGGCAACGCGGCTCCGCCGGGCGTGGCATAGTCGGCAAAGACTGTCCTGCCCAAGAAAAGTTCCGCTTCCGGGTGAATCCCCTCCGGCAACGGAACCCTCGCGAGACAAAAAGCTACCGCGTGGGGCGGGTGAGAATGAACCACCGCCCCGACGTGTGGATACTTCTTGTAGATCGCCAGATGGGCCAGTATCTCACTGGTCCGGGTTCGGCCACGAATGTTTTCCTCAACCTGCCTGCCGTCCATGTCCACAACACACAGGTCGTCCGGCTCCATGAATCCCTTGCTCAGTCCGCTCGGGGTACATAACACCCGGTCAGGCCCGAGGCGCACCGAATGATTGCCCTCGTTCCCCGCGCAATACCCCCGCTGCCAGATACGTCGGCCGATCTCACACATCTGCTGCTTGATGTCTGACAGCGACACCTGCATCGGTCCGGACTTCCTTACAGCGGGTCACACCGTCGTGGCCGGTGCCGGGCCGAGTACTCGGCCAAGCTGCCTCAGCGCCTGACGGATGCGGTGCTCGTTTTCCACCAACGCCATGCGGACATAGCCTTCACCCAGATCACCGAACGCGGCGCCGGGCGTCATGGCGACCTCCGCCTGATCGACCATCGCCAGGCAGAAGTCATTGGTTGAACCGTTGTACGGCGCCAGGTGAGCGGGGTTGACTTTAGCCCAGACAAACATCGTGGCGCGGGGCGATTCCACCTCCCAGCCCAGCTTGCGCAGCCCTTTGACAAGCAGGTCACGCCGGGCCTGATATTTCCTGGCCTGCGCTTCCACGTGCTTGTCCCCTTCGCGCATGGCGATGATCGCCGCGATCTGAACCGCCTGAAAGATGCCGTAGTCGTAGTAGCCCTTCACGGTTTTGAGCGCGTCGATCATCTGGGAATGCCCACAGCAGAACCCGATGCGCCACCCGGCCATGTTGTAGGGTTTACTGAGCGTGGTGAACTCAACGCCGTAGTCTTTGGCACCCTTGGCTTGCAGGTAACTGGGCGCCTGGTAACCGTCGAAGCAGGTTTCGCCGTAAGCAAAGTCGTGCATGATCATGACCTGATGCTCAGCGGCGAGTTCCACGACACGGTCGAAGAAGCCCGGCTCCACGGTCATGGTCGTGGGGTTGTGCGGGTAGTTGAGGATCACCACCTTGGGTTTGGGGGTCAGGTGTGTCAGCACGTCGGCGATCCGCTTCAGGAAAGCCTCATCATTGCCCAGCGGGACCGACACCGTGCTGGCGCCGGCAAGCACCACCGCATAGGTGTGGATCTGGAACGCCGGGTCCGCCACCACCGCGATATCCCCCGGCCCAAGCAGCCCGAGGCACATGTGACTGAACCCCTCCTTGGAGCCGATCGTCGCGATCACTTCCTTGTCCGGGTCCAGTTCCACCCCCCACTTGCGCTGGTACTTCAACGCCATGTCTCGACGCAGGTTGTACACCCCTGCGGAAACAGAATACCGGCTGTTGCGGGGATCAAGCACCGCCTCGCGGATCTTCTCCACCACCGGGTCGGGCGGCGCGTCCGACGGGTTGCCCATGTTCATGTCGATGACATCGGCACCGGCTTTTCGGCGTTCATAGATCAACTGCTTCAGCTTGCCGAGCACATAAGGCGGCAGTCGTTCGATTCGGGTGGCGGGTTGAATATCCATCGGGTTCTACTCGATCACTTGTTTGAGCCGAGGTGGGTACGGCTGTTTACTACTTTGCTCTCTCTGATGCTGAGTGGTCAGTCACCCAACGTCTGTTGCTTCTGCCTTCGCCAGCTCTGCGCCAGCACCGGGTCCAGAACCACTACTTTAGCTTCTGCCAGCATGGTCCGCGCGGTCTGTTGCATCAATCGAGACTCGATGTCCAATCGCACCGCCTGTTCCAGTTCCTGTCGCACGTCCATGAAACTGATCGGCTCGGCGGGCAGGATTTCTTCCAGCTTCATTATTATGAAACCCCCGTCCACCGCGATCAGGTCGCTGACCTCGCCGGCAGCCATACTTTTAAGAGCGTCCCGAAGGGCCTTGGGATAACTCGGATCGGCCGGGCTGATCGGCGAAAGCAACCCGCCTTGTGCCGCACTCGGGTCGGTCGAATGCCGTGCCGCCAGTTCACCGAACGGCTCGCCGGCCTTGGCCTTGGCATGTAGCCGCCCCGCTTCCGCCAGTGTCGGCGTCATCAGGATACGCACCCGGTAACGCGGCCCATAGCGAAGTTCGTAGGCCTCGAACACCAGCGCCGGCGGGACCTCCACCCGATCCTGAACCAGCAGACGCAGGCCCGCATTCCGATGAAGCAGGGAGTCGAAACGCCTGTCTCCCAGCCCACGCCGAGCACGCATCTCGGATAGAAGCCTCGCCGCCTCATCCGGATCGGCGGACAGCGTGGCAAGCATCCGGGCTTTTTCCTGTTCCAGCATGGCCGGAGTCAACTCCAGACCGCGTCGTTGTAGTTCCTGTTCGATCTGCCGGTCCAATACAAGCTCAGAAAGCACCTGCCCGCCGGCGGCTTCCATCAATGGCCCCAACAGGTCACGATCGGTGACCGCATGACTGTTGATGTACGCGATCGGCCTGGCGACCGTCCGGCCAACTTCTTCCCCATTCGCAGACGATCGCTCCACCGACGCCGCCGGCTGGGCTTCACAACCGACCATCGAAACAACCGCGATAAGACACGAGATAAGGCGCCGCTGTCCGTTCATATCAGCACGCTAGGGCTGAGATGCCAGCCTGTCAATGGGCCTGCGAACACGCGTCGCCGACTTATCACACTGGCCCGGAATGGTCGGTCGGCTTAAAATCCAGACATCATGCAGCGATGCTACCTCGACAACGCCGCCACCAGCTTCCCCAAGCCCCCACAGGTGCTCGAAGCGATCACCCGGTACGCCACCGAACTCGGCGCCAGCCCCGGACGCGGCGCGTATCACGAAGTCAAGGAAACCGGCCGACTGTTCGACCAGTGCCGACACCGCATCAACCAGTTGATCAACGGGCAAGACCCGAACCACGTAACCTTTACCCTGAACGCAAGCGACGCACTAAACACCGCCATCCGCGGGATCGTGCTTCGGGCCGGCGAAACCTCCGCCAACAAGCCACATGTCGTCACCACCTGGATGGAACACAACTCCGTGTTGCGTCCTCTCAACGAGCTGCAACGCCGGGGACAGGTGGAACAGACCCGGGTGCCGTGCGACCCCGACACCGGGCTGGTAAACCCCGAGGAAATCCGGCAGGCGATCCGCCCCAACACCGTGCTGATCGCTGTGGTCCATGGCTCGAACGTCACCGGCACCCTGCAACCGATCGCCGAGGTCGGCCGGATCGCGCGTGAACACGACATCCCGTTTCTGGTCGATGCGGCGCAAACGCTCGGCCATGTGCCGGTGGACGTGCAGGCCATGAGCATCGACCTGCTCGCGTTCCCGGGACACAAGGGCCTGCTGGGACCGCTTGGAACCGGCGCTCTTTACATCCGGCCCGGGATCGAACATCGCATGACCACCAGCCGTGAAGGCGGAACCGGATCGGTCAGCGAACTGGACACCCAACCCGAATTCATGCCCGACCGATTCGAACCCGGCAGCCACAACGCCCCGGGTATCGTCGGCCTGTCCGAGGGCGTTCAATGGATCCTCGATCACGGCATCGACACTCTCTGGAAACACGAACAGGAACTGATCGCCGCCCTGACCGATCGACTCAACCAGGATGAGCTTCCGGGACTGACGTGCTACGGCCCAAAGGGCACGGAACACCGTTGCGGCGTGTTCAGTATCCGCATTGACGGGTTTGATGACCCCAATGCCCTGTCACTCGTCCTGGAGGAACGCTTCGGGCTGTTGACCCGTTCCGGCATCCACTGCGCACCATTGGCCCACCGCACCATCGGAACCGATACGCTCGGCGGTACCACGCGATTGAGCTTCGGCCCGTTCAATACCCTGGAAGACGTGCAACGGATCGCCGAAAGCCTGGCCACGATCTGCCAGGGACAGGCCGCCCATGTCTGACGGGGAACCTTGACGCGAGTGAAGTATTAATCGCGTCGTCGGCCGAGCGCCACCGAGCTGCCCAGCAGAAGTAGAATTCCGGATGTGGCCGGTTCAGGCACCGCGAGTCCGATCGGCGGGTTTTCGCTGGCATTCCAGTTACCCAGCACCACGTTCAGGTCTTCGATCCCCACGAACCCATCCCCGGTCGCTTCACCCTGAAAAGTATCGCCGGTCGAGACGTTGTCGTTCCATCGGCCAAGCACGAGGTTCAGGTCCTGAATGCCGACGAACCCGTCCCGGTCAAGATCGCCGGGGATCCCCGAGCCGATCGGCGTGGTCGAGACGATGAAGTCATCGAAGAAAACCTGTTCGTCCTTGGTCGCTTCCCAAGGCGGGCTGCTGCCGCCGAAAAACGTGCTGAAGTAAAGCAGGTCTATCTTTAACGAGGATATATCACGGAAGTGCAGGTCTTGTGCATCAAGAACCATTTCCCCATCCAGCCAGGCCTGGATAATCCCGTCGTCCTGTCCCGGGGTATTCATTTTGATCCGGTGCTGCACGTGATACCACACGCCGGAGTCGATCTTCTGCCAACCGAGCTGGGGATTGTCATCCCATTTGAAGTCTTCTCCCGATGACCCGGGCATGTCTTTGTGATAGACGTACTGGACGAATTGTGATTGGGTGCCGTTGGTGGTGGAGCCCCCGGACCCGTTGGTTCGCCACATCATGCGGGCGCTCCAGCCGTCAGTCCCGTCGGGGATATTGCCGCCGGAGTTCGCCGCCCCGCCCGCCAGTCCGGGCAGTTTGCCGCCTCGCACAAAGTCAAAGTTATCACCGAAGCGCAGGCGGTAGCTGAGGTACAGCTCCTCATAACCCGCGCCGAGTGGTGTCTTCCATTGGCTCTTGCCCGTGTTGCTCAGCCCCTGCGGATAATTGACCACCAGCGACTTGGCACCCCAGGCGTTTGGCCCGTCCACGATTTCGACCCGCCCCTCGTCGACGCCGTCATTCGAGCTGGGGTTGTTCCAGTCCGCCTTGAGGTTAGCGACGGAATAGGTTCCCACCGGGTCATCATCGAAGTTGTTGTAAAAGATGACCCCGCCGAAAGTGACGGCAGGCGAAGCCGAAACCAGAAGAACCGACATGACGGAAATAAAGCGACCGGCAGGCACGCTGTCTCCCTTCCATTAATCAAATCACAGTAACTGATCCAGACAGATCCAGGATGATTGAAACTAATTATCCCGTCAAACACCATGATGTCAATAGATTAGAACACCATGCAAGAATAATTTTCTGAAATTTTCGTTAAATAGGGCTTGGCTCAGCCCTCCGACAGGCTGACGGGCTGTCGAGTGGATTCAATAGCAGGCAGGCCGCCGAGCCAACACGACACCTGGCACCACACTTGTTGAATCCCGTAGGCGGACAGGATCATAAAAACCGGGGCCACCGAGTCCCGGAACCGGTCGCTGCCGTAGAAAATGACCACGCTGGCGACCACGCCAAGGATCGGCAACAGCAAGACGCCGGCCGCAACAGGCGATTGCCTGACAGCAATCACCAAACCGAGCAAGACCCACGGCCCCACCCCCAACCATCCCACCGCAAACGCCAGCTTCACCAAGTTATTGTCCGTGTCCCGGAAAGGTGACACCATCCGCCAGAGTTTCGCCACGATCAGGCCGGGCATCCGGTCCAGATGCGCGCGGATGATATCCATGCCGTAGTGCATCGCCTGGTCGTTGCGTTCGACTTCGTTGCCGGTTAACGGATGCTCGGCATCTATCAATTCACTGGCTTTCACCCAGCCACCGAAATACTGCGGATCGGTGAAGGTCCGTTCATTGTGTGACCCCCACAACCCGTAGCCGGTGATCGTTGATACCGTCGGCTTGCCAAGCACCACCGCGTTACGGATCACCCAAGGGGACACCACCAACACAAGGATCATCACCTGCACAGCGAACAATCTGAGGTAAGCCCAACGCCGACACACGCCGGCCAGCAGGACCATCACACCCGCGATCGGAACCGCCAGCAACAGTTGCGGCCGGGTCAGCACCGCCAACGCCCAGCATACCCCGGCCAATCCGTGCCAGACCCAGCGTCCCGACGAACCACGCAACGCCTGCATCGTCCCGATCAGACCCAACGCCAGCCAGAAGCCGAACGGCGTCTCACTGACAAAGTGCATCGCGTTGTAGGCATGAGCCGGGTACAACGCCAGCATCGCCCCAGCCAACAATCCCACCGGTCGCGAAAAACAGGTCGCCCCCAGCCAGATCACCAACACGCATGTTACGGCTGACAACAGGCAGAACCACGCCCGCCCCCAGGCATACGACCGGCCGGTCCATGCATACACCCCCGCCAATGTCAACGACGTGCCCGGCGTACGCGTGGCGGTAGGCTGTCCGGGAACAATCGCGTAACCTTCCCCACTGACAAGATGATGTGCCAGAACCTCGTAATCCACCTGGTCTGAATTGGCGTTGGCGTCCGGCGGAGCGGAAAAACCGACGAAAACCCCGGTCAACCCCAGGCGCACCAACAACGCAATCAGAAAGACGGCCAGCAGGCCGACGACATACCAACGTGTGCCGTTGAACATGAGTCTGTGTCCCGCTGTCACGCGGCCTTGCGAAGTTCTCGCCCGCGCTCATTCGGTTGGACCGCGGTCAATGGTTTCCTGGCTACGCCCACGACACTCTGGCCGAACGGCAACGGCAGCCACCGCTCGAACCAGCGTAGCACCGGCACCAACCGGTTGAACCACACCGCCTGATCCCCCGGCACGGCCGACTTCTTC
>CAZJCN010000107.1:0-8914 GCA_964544195.1 uncultured Phycisphaeraceae bacterium
CAGCCTCGACCTGGTCATCATCGAAAACGTCGGCAATCTGATCTGCCCGGTCGGTTTCGACTTGGGACAGGATTGCAAGGTAGGGATGTTCAGCGTCTGCGGTGGAGACGACAAGCCCGCGAAACATCCGCATCTGGTCGTCGCTGCCGATCTGTTGCTGCTTAACAAAATCGACTTGATTGAACATATGCGATTCGATCGTGATGTGTTTGTTAACGACGTGAGGACGCTCAACCCGTCTGTTGAGCTGATCGAGACGTCGGTTGTGAATAACCGGGTCGATCAGTGGATCGACTGGCTGACTTCCAGGACCCATGCGGCCAAGGCGACTGACGCCACCGCGTATTGAATGCCAAATGGCATGACAAGGAGTATCTGATGTCCACACCCACCACTACCATTACCGTCGACGGCAACGAAGCGGTCGCCCGTGTGGCGTATCGCTTGAATGAAGTTGCCGCGATCTACCCCATCACCCCTTCGTCTGTCATGGGCGAGCTGGCCGACGACTGGGCGGCGCACGGGCAACCGAATCTATGGGGTTCGGTCCCGAGTGTGGTCGAGATGCAGTCGGAAGGCGGAGCGATCGGCGCGGTTCACGGCGCGCTGCAGGCCGGATCGCTGGCGACCACGTTTACCGCCTCGCAGGGGCTGCTGCTGATGATCCCCAACATGTACAAGATCGCCGGGGAGCTGACCAGCTTCTGCATGCATGTGGCTGCTCGTGCCGTGGCGACGCATGCCCTGTCGATCTTCGGCGATCATTCGGACGTGATGGCCTGCCGACAGACGGGCTTTGCTCTGCTGGCATCCGGGTCTGTCCAGGAGGCACAGGACCACGCCGCGATCGCTCAGGCCTGCACCCTTGCCGGACGAGTGCCTTTCCTTCATTTCTTCGATGGATTCCGAACGTCACATGAAGTCTCCAAGATCGTGGCCCTGCCTGACGAGGTGCTTCGTGAATTGATCAAGCAGGAGTGGATCGACGCACATCGTGCCCGTGCATTGACGCCCGACCGCCCGGCCATCCGCGGCACGGCCCAGAACCCCGATACCTTCTTCCAGGCCCGTGAAGCCTGCAACCCGTTCTATTTGGCTTTGCCCAAGATCGTGCAGGAGCAGATGGACTGCTTCGCCGAGTTGACCGGCCGGCAATACAAGCTCTTTGATTACGTCGGCCACCCGCAAGCTGATCGGGTGATCGTCATCATGGGTTCCGGTGCCGAGACGGTACATAAAACCGTCGAAGAGATGGTGAACAAAGGCGAGAAGGTCGGCGTCGTCAAGGTCCGGCTCTATCGGCCGTTTTCGATTGAACACTTTGTTGCGGCGCTGCCCGAATCCGTCAAGCGTATCGCGGTGCTGGACCGGACCAAGGAGCCGGGCGCAACCGGTGAGCCGATGTATCTCGACGTGGTCGCCGCCAGCCATGAAGCGAATCTCAAGAATCGTCCGGTGATCGTCGGCGGGCGTTACGGCCTGTCGTCCCGAGAGTTCGATCCGTCGCACGTTAAGGCCGTATTCAAGAATCTCGCTGCGGACGAACCGAAGAACCATTTCACCGTCGGCATCATGGACGACGTCACACACCTGTCGCTCCCGATTGAGGAAGAAGAGGAGATCCATGTTCCCGAAGGTGTCAAACGAGCCATGTTTTTCGGGCTCGGTGCCGACGGCACGGTCGGGGCGAACAAGAACTCCATCAAGATCATCGGCGAGTCTACGAATTATTACGCACAGGGCTATTTCGTCTACGACTCGAAGAAGTCCGGCGCGATGACGGTCTCTCACCTCCGCTTCGGTCCTAAACCGATTCGCGCGGCATACCTGATCCGTGTTGCGGATTTCGTGGCCTGCCACCTGTTCACGCTTCTCGAGAAGGTGGATGTCCTGGACAAGGCCGAGAAGGGCGGGGTCTTCCTGCTCAATGCTCCGTACGGCCCTGATGAGATATGGGACCACCTGCCCGGCCGGGTGCAACAGCAGATCGTTGACAAGGAACTGAAGTTCTACGTGATAGACGCCTATTCGGTGGCTGAAAAAGCGGGCATGGGCCGGCGGATCAACACGGTCATGCAGACCTGCTACTTTGCGATTTCAGGCGTGCTTCCGCGCGATGAAGCCATCGCCAAGATCAAGAAAGCGGTTGAAAAGACTTATTCCAAGCGTGGCGAAGAAGTCGTTCGCCGAAACTTTGCCGCAATCGACATGGCCTTGGAACACTTGCATGAAGTCAAGGTGCCGGGCAAGGTCACGGCACCGATCCAGGAGCCTGTCATGGTTCCGGACGATGCCCCCGACTTCGTCAAGCGCGTCACTGCCGCGATCATGGCCGGCCACGGCGAATCACTGCCGGTCAGTGCCTTCCCGGTTGACGGTACCTGGCCCAGCGGGACCACCAGATATGAAAAACGCAACATCGCCTTGCAGGTGCCCGAGTGGGACCCGGACGTATGTATCCAGTGCAACAAATGTGCCTTGGTCTGCCCGCACGCGGCGATCCGTCCCAAGGTCTACGAGCCACAGGTGCTTGAAAACGCGCCGGATGGTTTCAAGAGCATGGATTACAAGGCCCCCGATTTTAAAGGCCTGAAATATACCCTGCAGGTGGCCACGGAAGACTGCACGGGCTGTACGCTCTGTGTCAACGTCTGCCCAGCCAAAAACAAAGCGACGCCCAAGCGCAAAGCCATCAACATGGTCCCGCATACAACGGATCAGGAAGAACGGCTGGCCGAACGCAAGCTGTACGAATTCTTCCTGAATATCCCCAACCCGCCGCGGACGAAGATCAAACGGCTGGATGCCAAGGGCACGCAGTTCATGTTGCCATTGTTCGAGTATTCCGGTGCCTGTGCGGGTTGTGGCGAGACACCGTATATCAAGCTGCTGACGCAGCTATACGGCGATCGCCTGCTGATCGCCAATGCGACGGGATGCTCCTCCATTTACGGCGGTAATCTGCCTACAACGCCTTACTGCCAAAATGAGGACGGCCGAGGCCCCGCATGGTCCAATTCACTATTTGAGGACAATGCCGAGTATGGCTTCGGGCATCGGGTTTCCATCGATCAGCATGTACGCATCGCTCGAGACCTGCTGGCTGAACTCAGCTCTCGTCTCGACGCGGAGCTGGTTCACGGCCTACTCAATGCCAACCAAGACGACGAGGCTGGCATCGCTGAGCAGCGGGCACGGGTTGAGAAACTCCGTGAAGCGCTCAAACAGATCGACGCCCCGGCGGCACGCCGACTTGAATCGCTGGCCGATTACCTGGTCAAGAAAGCTGTCTGGCTGATCGGTGGCGACGGTTGGGCCTACGACATCGGCTACGGCGGCTTGGACCACGTCCTGTCCATGGACCGTGACGTCAACGTGCTGGTGCTTGATACCGAGGTCTATTCCAATACCGGTGGTCAGCAGTCCAAGGCCACCCCGATCGGTGCCGCCGCCAAGTTCGCCGCAGCCGGCAAGGCGGTTGACAAGAAAGACCTCGGCCTGATGGCGATGAGCTATGGCCACGTTTATGTCGCAAGCATCGCCATGGGCGCCAACGACAACCACACCGCCAAGGTCTTCCAGGAAGCCTGCTCTTATCCCGGACCGTCGCTCGTGATCGCGTACAGCCATTGCATCGCTCACGGCTATGACCTGTCGCATGGACTTGAACAGCAACAGCGAGCGGTCGCTTCGGGCATCTGGCCGCTCTATCGCTACGACCCCAGGCGGATTGAGCAGGGTCTGCCCGCACTGCAACTCGACTCCAAGCCGCCGTCCATCCCGGTCAGCGAGTACATGAGCCAGGAAACGCGATTCCGCATGGTCGAGAAGATCGATCCCGAACGGTTCCGACGGCTGGCCAAGGAGGCGCAGCGACACACCTCCGACCGACTCAAGCTGTACCAGCATTTGTCAGCTTTGAGTCTGGCGGACGGGAACGGCAACGGCCAAGAAAAAATGAATTGATTGCCCGAACTCGAACCCAACGGCGGGATCCCGCCGAGATTGGAGATAACACATGAACCTGACCACCAATTACATGGGCCTGACACTCCTACACCCGTTCATGCCGGGAGCCAGCCCGTTGGCTTACGATATGAGCACCGTCAAGCGCCTGGAAGATGCCGGGGCTGCGGCTCTGGTGATGCCCTCGCTCTTCGAGGAACAAGTAATGCGGGAACAGCTGGCGCACCACGCCAGCCTGACCACGCACGAAGAGGCCTTCGCCGAGGCGCTCAGCTACTTCCCGCATAACGAGTCATTCAAACTCGGCCCGGAGGAATACCTCGAAAAGATCACCGCGATCAAACACTGTACGGACCTGCCATTGATCGCATCCTTGAACGGCGTGACTGACGGCCGGTGGCTGGATTATGCCAAGCTGATGGAACAGGCCGGCGCTGATGCGCTTGAGCTGAACATCTACTACGTCGCCATGGACCCCGAGGAAACCTCTCAGGAGCTGGAAGACCGGGCGGTTGATATGGTCCGGACGATCAAGTCCGCGACGTCGCTGCCGGTGGCGGTCAAGCTCTCGCCGTTCTACACCTCACTGGTCCATTTTGCGAGTCGGCTTGTCGATGCGGGGGCGGACGGCCTGGTGATCTTCAACCGGTTCTACCAGCCCGACATCGACGTGGAAGAATTGAACGTGACACGCGTGAACCTGTCGGATGCCTCGGAACTGCTGCTCCGCTTGCGATGGTTGGCGATCCTGTCCTGTCGTGTGCAGGCCTCGCTGGCAGCGACAGGCGGGGTGCATAGTGAGATCGATGCGATCAAAGCTCTCATGGCCGGTGCCAACACCGTCCAGATGGTGTCTGCTTTGCTGCAGAACGGCCCGGATCACCTACGAAAAGTCGCCGACGGTGTGGTGGCCTGGCTGGTCGATCATGAGTATGAGTCGCTTGATCAACTTCGCGGCAGCATGAACCTGGAAAACTGCCCGAACCCGGCCGCGTATGAACGTGCCAATTACGTTCAGGTCCTCCAGAGCTGGACCGAAGTGTGATTCAAACCACGCATCCGGTTTGACTTCAACCTTCTGAACCGAACCACTCAACTTCCAGCTCAGGCAAACGCTGCCTGAGCTGGTTTGCCATGCGCTCTAGCGTATGATCGTTCACCGCCGAAACATAAGACTCCAGAGGCCGGCGCGCCACGGTATACAACTGAACCGTTCGGATCCGGCAGCCATGAGCCAACAACTCGTGCAGCCGATCGAGATAAGCGTTGAACTCAGAGTCCGGCATCGGCTCTCCATGTAGCCGCATGACCATCGTTTGAATCACGATCGGACGCCTGCGCCCGCATAAAAGAAGATTATTGAGAACCCTGTCAAAAGGCACAGGTGAACGGTCCACCTGTTTGTAATAAGCTTCGGTCCCGGCGTCGAGTTTGGCCCAGACTTCGCCTTGATGCTGATCCAATACCGACAACGCCTGTTCGACCGCCGGTCGATCGAGAAGCGTAGCGTTGGTGATCACGATCAATCGAACCCGCTCCAGCCGGTACGCCTGCTTGAGTTCCACGGCCATTTGAACAGCCTCGCCGAAACAACCCGCCGAAGTTGGTTCGCCATCGCCCGAAAACGCGATATCACGGATCACGCGCAGGTCCGGTTCCACCCCGGCAAACCGTGGGTGCTTCCAGATCTCGCCCGATGTCGCTTGACCCAGGAGCGTGTCCAACTCTGAACGCAGGCGTTGCGTATCCACTCGGACCGGTCGTGGGTTCGCGCGCTTATCGACCTGGCAATAGACGCAGTCAAAATTGCAGATCGTGTCGGGATTCAGGTTGATCCCGATCGACATTCCCCGACTTCGGCGACTGACCACCGGATAGACATACTCGAACGTCTCCCATGAACGGCTGTGATTATGGAAAGCGTGGGTCTGTGATTTTGAATTTTGGGATGGCGTGGTCAAAGCTGACTCCCTGTCAATCCGTATACGATACCTCCAGTCGAGGATAGGCGCAAAAAAAGCCGGACGCCGTGGGAGCGACGTCCGGTTTTCAGTGTTTGACAACACGTCTGTTGTCCAGCGTGGATGAGCCCGTTACTACCCAGCCACGCTCTTACGTCAGTTGTTAACGGCGACGCAGCGCCAACAGGCCGCCCATGCCCAGCAATGCCAGGGTGGCCGGTTCAGGAACCGCAGCCCCGGAAGCCGGTGGGGTGCCGGCGTTCCAGTTACCCAACACCTGGTTCAGGTCGTCGATCCCGACAAAGCCGTCACCGGACGGATCACCCGCGAGCAGGTCGCCGGCGGTCACGTTCTGGTTCCAGTTGCCGAGGATGATGTTCAGATCGCTGATCCCGACGAAGCCATCGCCGTCCAGATCGCCGTCCAGCGGATTCACCGCGGCGATGATCTCGAGCAGGATGTTATCGAAGGTCACGCCGCCGCCAGCCGAGGTGACGCCCGACGGGCCGCCGAAGCGCAGCTGATTGAAGCCGTCGGCGGTGTGCGGCATATCGAAGTGCTCAACGGAGAAATCGAATGTGCCGTCGTAATCCAGATCAAACTCGTACACCACCGACTCCGGCTTGATCGTGGCCTGAAGGGTATACCAGGCGCCGCCTCGGAATCGGTTGACCGGGATGTTTTCTTCATCGGGCTCAATCACGCCACTGCCGTCGATGTCAAAAGCCTCGGTCCCCATGTCCCAGGCCTGCCAGTTGGGGTTGGGGGTGCCATTGATGGAATCGAACAGGATCCCACGGTAGGCGAAATGTCCCGGGCTGTTCCATACGCCGAGTTCGACGATGTTCGCCGGTGCCGTTGAACGCAGGCCCAAGCTCATCCGCTTGTTGTCCGGATTAAGCGGGAAAAACGGGTCCAGATTGGTGGCGTTGTCATAGATGTCCACCCGCAGCCGAATCCACTCGGTGCTGGTAGCGAAGATCGGGCTGGCCAGGTCGAGCGTATTCACGCTGCCGCCGGGGTGGAAGGCAAAGTTGCCGATGCCGGACACCTCCGGGTTGCCGTCCAGATCGTCATCGATCTGATTCATCAGCACGCCGTCGAAGCCGGCCCACACGGCCGACATGGCCGCGGTGTCGGCGTAACTCTCAAAATCTTCGCTGACGACGACGCCCAACGCCGCCCACGACGTGCTGGCGGTGCCTAACATCGCCGCGCAACCAAGTCCCAAAGCAATTTTTCGCATGGTGAGAATCCTCCCTTTCAGTAAAAAGATCTAAACTGTGAATCGCATCTCTAAGGCGTATAGGCCTAAACGGGGTAACCGATGCACTCATTGATGACAATGTTTCTTTCTATATCCAGTATTGATTATATAACAATTGGGCCCGATGTCAATAATATTTATGGCTGATCCTGAGCTTAGGCAGGCGGCCATCACAGCTCAGCCAAATGCAATTCCACTTGTCTTAAAATGCCCCTGAGCTTGGCTACCTTATCATGCCTCTCAATGAGTCTGATGCCAGCCTAAACATCAGGAAATCTAAAAACTTCTCATACGACAGGTCTTGTAACCGGGGGATATTATACAAGAACCCGGTTCGGCAGACGTGACCGGATCGGTTATCCTTTTACCTCAGGCCCAGATAAGGTTTCTTGCGGGCTGTCTGCCAGACATGGTTTTTGGCAGTGAGATCAGGTAACAGTGTCGTCATACAGGATGTGCCGCGACATGAGTTCCACCCCGATCGATCAACCGACGGAAACTGGTCCTGACTGGCGTATGCCACCCGAGCCGGACCTTCGACATTTCCTGAAGATGACGGATGACACCGGCATGTTCCAGCATGCCTTGTATTCCGTGCCCGATCCGAACCACGGCTACTGCATCGATGACAACGCCCGCGCCCTGATCGCAGCGGTCCTCCATGCAGAGCTTTTTGGCTATGACGAAACCGTGGTCCCGGTCCATCGCTACCTGCAGTTTCTGACCTATGCCTACAACGAAGACGCCCAGGCGTTTCGCAACTTCATGGGGTACGATCGGCGGTGGTTGGAGGATGTCGGAAGCCCCGACAGCCAAGGCCGAACCGTTTGGGCGCTGGGTACGGCGGCTTTTCACGCCATCGATACCGATACCCGTGACTTGGCGCTGCAGCTACTACATCGGGCCTTGCCCGGTATCAGCCGGTTCATCGACCTGCGTGCCAAGGCTTTCACCCTGATCGGTCTGGAGCACTGGCTGACGGTGGAGCCTGATTGTGCTGAAGCCCAGGCGATTCGTGACCGGTATGCCGAAGACTTACTGAGGGCTTTCCGTGACCACACCGACGAAAACTGGGTCTGGTGTGAGCCGATCGCGACCTATGACAACGCCAAGCTATGCCACGCCTTGCTGGTTGCCGGTCGGGGCATGGGCCGGGACGACATGATCGAACAGGGCCTGGCTTCGCTGCAATGGTTGTTGCAAGTCCAGACCGCCGACGAAGGCCACCTGAGTATCATCGGTAACGACGGCTGGCTGCCACGCGGCGGTCAGCGGGCTCAATTTGATCAGCAGCCTTTGGAAGCCCACGCCATGGTACATGGATGCCTTGCTGCCGCCCGCATCAGCGGTGATCTGCAATGGGCCGATCAGGCCTGGCGATGTTTTCAGTGGTTCCACGGACGAAACGATCTGGGCATCCCGCTCTACGTAGCCGAAACCGGCGGATGTATGGATGGGTTACAACCCGATGGGGCCAATCGTAACCAAGGGGCCGAATCCACGCTGGCTTATCTGTTGAGTGTGCTTGAACTGAACATCTTTGCCAGGAAGCACGCGGAACCGCGTTGACGGTTCGCCCAGTTATCACACCCTGCAAAGTCCGCCACCCGCGCGAACTCATTTTCACGTGACCGCTGCGTCCGACCCCGGTTATATCCGACGATCCTTACTGTCGGCCCGTTATGGGACTGCCGGAACCTTAGCGCATGCCGGTCAAGTC
>CAZJCN010000108.1:0-8858 GCA_964544195.1 uncultured Phycisphaeraceae bacterium
TCATGCGGGCACAGATCGAAAACATCCGCGGGGTGGCCTGCGGCGAAGTGTTGCGTAGCCTGATGGAACGCAAGCTCGTCAAGATCGTCGGCCGGGCAGAGGAGATCGGGCGACCGATGCTTTACGGCACGACGAAAACCTTTCTCGAAGTCTTCGGGCTGTCCAGCCTGAAAGACCTTCCGAAAGTTGAAAAGTCCAAGCCACCACAGTTGTGAGTACCTAAACTTCATTTAAGCCGGACACAGGACCTGTAGTATGAAATCGTTGCGTCGTTGCCACCGAATGACAGCCTGGGTTGTGATGTGCGTCATGTCGGTGGTGTTGACCGGTTGCGGCGCCTACCAGATGCGGGGTGTCGTCATCGAGGGCGCCGCCTCCACGATCCGTGTCGTCGATCAGGACGACCCTCGCCTGTTGGAAGGCTATGCCCTGCCGATGGCGACGGTCGATGCGGCCTTGGACGCGGACAGGTTGAACCGTAAGCAGCTTCCCCGTGACATCACCGCGGTGGACGGCAGCTTCAGCATTCCTGTCAATGAAACCGGGGCAGGCTACCTGAACTACTACGCCCGTATCGTCGTTCGGCGGAACGGGTACAACACGGCGGTTGGTGATATCCGGATCCCCCCGCCGGATAAACGTGTGTTGGTGACGCTGGCTCCCGGTGAAGATCGGTACCGCTCAAAATCACAGGACGTTGTCGATGAGACGATGAAGATGGGCGAGCCGTACATGCGTTAGGGTTCCGGTCTGAGCGGAGAGATCAGCTATGAACCTCACCGGCGGAGGCGTGATGGAAAGACGAAGCAGCCGGGTTCGTTTAGGGTCGGGAAGTGTGATCTACGTCGTAGTCGCCGCGTTGGTCACCTTTGCGGCCTTCTACACCCAGGCGAACCTGCTGTTCTGGTTGCTGGGGTTGGTCCTCGGAGCTTTTATCGTCTCGTTGATCGCTTCGCTGCTTTCCTTGCGCGGCATTACAGTTCACCGGATCGCCCCCACACGGGGAGCGGCTGACGAGCCGTTGGTGTTGCGTTATTACATCACGAATCATTCCCGTTGGCCGTGCTTCGGGATAGAGGTTCTGGAAGCCTGGCCGTCGTCGTCCAAGGAATTGCTCCGTCAACACCCGGAACAGCGTCCTATGCCTGCTTTGCTGGTCGGTCGCCCACGGGGATGGGTGCTGCACATCGGCCCAAGACAGTCCATTCAGGCAGAAGCAATATGCTGGCCGAGACGAAGAGGACTGTTACGTTTCGAACACGTGATCATCCACACGGGGTTTCCTTTCGGCATCCTTCGCAAAATCGTGGGTGTTGACCAAGCCAACGAGGTATTGATCCATCCTCCGTTGCAGCCTCTAAGCCGACAGGCCGTGCTGTCACTGGCCAGCCATGACATCGGGCTGGGCAAACACGCGGACCGTGGCGGTGGCCAGGAAGATTTTTTCGGGCTTCGGCCGTATCGGCCGGGCGACAGCTACAAGCTCATCGACTGGAAGCACTCGGCCAGAGGAAACAATCTGGTATCCCGTGAACTGGCCAAGTCGCGCCCACCCCGTATGTTGATCCTGCTCGACCTGCTCCCGCCGACTTCCTCAACCGACAGCATTGTGAACTGGGAGCCTGCGCAGGAGAAGGCTATCAACCTGGCAGCGGCCCTGATCCGCGAAGCGTATCGCCATGGTGTCCACGTCGGCATGACCGTGCGAGGAGTCTCCAGCGCGTGGTTGGGCATCCATAACAACCAGGTACATCGACAGCGTCTGCTGGATTGCCTGGCGCAACTCGACCTGAGCCAGCCGACCGACGCCCCCCCACTACTCGCAGTCAGACCGACGGCGATCATCAAGCTCACCCCCCCGACAGAGGATGAGAACGCCGAGCCGGGTGCCGTCATCGTAAACGGAGCCGGGCGACCGTTCGTCATCGGTACGGACCCGGAAAGAATAGAAAGGTCACGGCATCATCGCTCACGTGTCCCATTGGGTGAGGCCTGAATCACAGTTATTTATGGATCTGGACCAGACATTCAGCCGCATCGCGTTTTACCAGGTCCTGCTGGGCGTGCTGACGTTCTGTTATGCCGAAGCCAACCCGACGATGCTGTTGATTGCCGGGTCTTTGATGGTGTTGTCGCGTTATGTCAGCGAGGGGCCTTGGGGCAGGCCGATCCCGTGGTGGATCATCAACCTGCTGGCGTTATTGGCCGCGTTCTGGATGATCTGGCAGTTGGCGGTGAGCGACAGCAATATCATCGTGACGATGGGCCACTTCACGATGTGGCTGCAGGTTCTGGTAATGTTCGCCCGTAAGAGCAACCGAGACTACGGCCAGGTTCTGATCCTGAGCCTGATCCAGATGATCGGCGCCAGCGTGTTGAGCGTGTCGATTATCTACGGCCTGTTGCTGGGCGTGTATTGCGTGTTGGCGGTTCTGACAATCCTGACGTTCCAGCTCAAGAGCAGCCGGGACCGGGTCTATGAAGCCGGTCGAGCCGCGGCGCGGGATCGCCGTCGTGTGACACGCCCCAAGCCTGTGATCGGCCGAGGTTTCAGCTGGCAGTATCGATCCGTGGTGACGATGATCCTGGTGATCTGTTCGACTGTTGCGGCGTGCGTATTCATCCTGGTGCCGCGGTGGGCTGACACCACAATGCCGGGAGAATCCCGGACGGGCCTGGGACCGAGACGGGTCGGTTTCAGTGAACAGGTGCGGCTGGACGGCCCCCCCATCGCGCAGATCAGTCATGAGCCGGTCATGAACGTTCGCATCGAGCGTTTCGGAGAGCCGTTCACTACCGGGACGTGGCTGATGCGTGGCGCCGCATTGGATACGTATGACCCGGATACGCACACCTGGCGTCGAAGCCAGGAAGTCTCGAGCACGGACCATCGGATTGAGGTTGAGGGCCGTGCCGTCCAGCTCGGTCGGCTTCCAGTGACCACGCCGGTGATTCATGCGCGGGTGACGTTGCGACAGATCGGCCATCGCAACCTGTTTACGATCCTGCCCGTGGCCCGTTTCCAGAGCGACAGCATCGGGACGATCGTATTCAGTGGACAAGACCAGCAACTATCAGCCGGCGGACAGGTGACCGGGGCGGTGATTTACGACTTGTTCTGGCCTGCCTATGCGCGGCACTTCCCGGACTATGCCGAGTACTCCGAATCCAGGCCGATCAACCAAAGACACTTTTATCTGAACGAACCCGACGTTCGATTTATTCCCGAAACCTATGCAAGAGGTTGGCCGATCCAGACCCAGCGAGTCGCGCGATTCACATTCAACCTCCTTGAGGAAGCCGGGCTGTCACGCAACCGGTCGCTGCCCTACGATCCCAACGACGAAAAGATCGTCCGCTACCTGTCCCGTTTCCTGCGCGAGAACTACACCTATCGGCTCTCGGGTGCCACACACACGCGGGGCGATGAACCGATCATCGACTTTCTATTCAACACGCGCACGGGGCATTGCGAGCTGTTTGCCTCGGCGCTGGCGGCCATGACCCGGTCCATCGGCATGCAGACGCGCGTGGTGACGGGTTTCATGGCTGGGGAATACAACCAGATCGGCGGCTACTTCGTGGTCCGTCAAAGCGACGCACACGCCTGGGTCGAGGTGAACCTTGGGCCGGATCGTGGCTGGCGCAGCTTCGATCCGACACCCGCCGCCGAGATCGATCGGCGACAGGCCCGGGATCGCGACTGGACGACCGTACTGCGTGAAGCCTACGAACACCTTGAGTTCGGATGGATCCGGTCCGTCGTAGCCTACGACGTGGCGACCCGGCACATGCTGTTGACCAATATCGGCGAGGGTATCAGCAGTTACATCCACAGCCCGGATAATTGGATTGGACAGTCCCTGCTGTTCATCCGATCGCTGCCCAACGCCTGGAAGCTGGACAAGGTCAACACGACCAAGGTGCTCGGCTCAGCGGCACTGGCACTGATCGCCACGGTCATTCTTGTTCATCGAATCCTGGTTCGACGACGGCGTATGGCGATCCTGAAGTTGAACGGGATGCCGACCGAGAAACAGGTCGAACTGGCACGCCACCTGGCATTCTTTATCGAGATGAATCAGTTGCTGGCCAGGAGCGGTTATAAGCGGCACCGATCACAGAACCCAAGAGAATTTGCTTTACAACTGGTCGAAGAACATCACGATCGCATGGCCCCGGCCCTGGCATTGACCGACCTGTTCTACCGCATCCGCTTCGGCAATCAGCCGCTTGACCACGCCTCACGACTAAGAGCGCGGGTATACCTGAGACAATTGGAAAGTGCTCTGAAAGATAACCACCGCTCTCAATAATAGAGTGCCGTGCCAGTCCATCTGCGAATCAAACCCGTTGCTTCAATCCATCAGCAAGGATCGTATAGCGTCGGGACCCGGCACCTTGCCCGCAACCTTTACCCGGCCGTTTACAGCAAGAGCCGGCGTCATCATGACACCAAATGATGCGATCTCATTAGGGTCCGTGACCTTTTCAATTGTGTACTCAATGCCCAACCGCTCAGCCGCATTCTTGGCATGCTCAGTCAGGAGCTGACATTTAGGGCAACCTGTTCCAAGTATCTGAATCTTCGTCATGGCTGTACTCCATTATCAGATATGGGGGTCAGAAGAACATTCCGTACAAGTAACCGACCACTGTACTCATCACAATAACCAGCGAGACAAACACCACGGTTTTTTGTGTCCCGAGTACCGACCGAATAACAAGCATGTTGGGAAGCGACAGCGCCGGTCCGGACAACAAAAGAGCCAACGCGGGCCCATCCCCCATCCCGTTTCCGATCAAGCCCTGCAAAATCGGGACCTCTGTCAGCGTGGCAAAATACATGAACGCCCCGACCACGGAGGCGAACAGATTGGCCTGAATCGAGTTGCCGCCAACCAGTGAACTGATCCACCGCGAGGGGATCAGCCCCTCCTGCCCGGGACGCCCCAGGAGAAAACCCGCAATCAGAACCCCAAAGAACAACAGGGGTGTGATCTGCTTGGCAAATCCCCAAGTCTGATCAAACCATTGAGACGCTTCTGCCGGACGTTGACCAACTGACAGGACGATCGACAGGCCGACGGCTGCCACGACAAACGGGATCATCGCGTGGTAAGGCAAGCCATGGTCATATCCCGGTAAATACGAACCGACAACGGGGATCAACCACCACACACTACATACCCAAGCGAGAGCGGTAGCCAGTATCACAAGGGTCATTTTCCATAAGGGAATACCAAACCAAGCCACCAGGGTAACCGCCAATAACAGGCCAAAGACTGTGGTGATATACCACTTGCCCGCCCAGATCGTGTACCACAAACCCGAGTCTTGCGAGGTCCGACCCCAGTTTGCGAAGACCAATACGCCTACCATAGCGGTGAAATACAAGATATTCTGCCAGGCCGGCCGCATGTCTTCGCTTTCGTAATACATATCCTGTTTAACGTTACGCCCCTCTTCTTCTATGTGGTAGATCAGGTGCATAATCAGACCGATCACAATACTAAAGGTGATCGCCCCAAACGCCCTTGCCGCCCCGAGGCGTGGGCCGAGAACAGCCGCGGTCAGAACAATCGCCAGCACGTTGATGGCAGGCCCCGAATACAGAAAGGCGATCGCCGGCCCCAGTCCGGCCCCCATGCGCCAGATCCCCGCAAAAAGAGGCAATACCGTACATGAACACACCGCCAAGACCGTGCCGCTCAATGAAGCAACGCCATAGGCGACGACTTTGGGTGCACGAGGCCCCAGGTACTTCATGACCGCGTTCTGACTGATAAAAACAGCGATCGCACCGGCGATGAAAAACGCGGGTATCAGACACAGCAGTACATGTTCCTGCGCATACCACTTGGTCAGTGCCAAGGCCTCGTAAATCGATCGGTCAAATCGCTCCCAGCCCAAAGGCAACGCAAAGAAGACCAGAAACAACAACACACCCCAAAACAGCTTCAACCATTCCGAGCGAAAAGAAGTTGGCCCAGAACATGCCAATCCCGCCGTTTGTTCAGACATAGGCTCGTCCCGGTTGTCGGTCTTACCCTGCGACATGTGTTACTCCGTGATAATTTAATCACATATTGAGCGCAAAAGAATCACCCCTTAGCAATAGCCTCGGCTTTTTCATGAAGGTTATGACTGATGGCGCGAGTCGCGCACTCAAGAAACTGACGGATACAAGGCGTTCGTAACGAGTAATACACCTGAAGGCCGTCTTTACGGGTCTTGACCAGACCGGCCCTGAGCAGGATCGCCAAGTGCCGACTGGTATTGGATCGTTCCGCTCCGACGAAACGGGCGATGTCACACACACATACCTCACCGTCCTTGAGCAGGTCAACAATCGCGACCCGGATCGGATGAGCCAAAGCCCCGATGACCTGGGCCTGCATTTCGTATAAGCGCTTATTGCTGCGGCGTGCCGCCATCATGCGAACTCCCTTATATAACTATGTGAGGATATTATCACATTAAAGCGGTGCGTCAACCCCCTGACTGTTTATTACCTGTATTTTTACTTCCCGAAACGCAAAACAGGTGTCTGCCTGAAGTGGCATTTCAGTTTACCATCGGCACTAATGCGGGAGCATCCGGCCATGAAACACAACAAACATTACTGCCACACATGGTCCAAACAAACCACATCGTGGCCAGCCATCCAATCAGGCCTTGCTTTGACGGTGGTTCCAGAAATACCATAGGGCGGTGCCGATCAAAAGGCCGACCACGAAGCCTTGTGGTACACCGAAGGCGATCGCACCGACCAGCAGCACGATGGTGAATTGCGTGCGGTCGCCCGCCACATCCCGGATCAACATCATCAGGGCGACGGCTTCAAACAGCAGGATGATCCCCAAAACCGGCTTGGGATAAGCTGTCACGAACGCCCCTACGGTGTCGCCCAGAACCAGTGAGAGGACGATAAACATCAAGCCATAGATCACCACCGACCCGCCGGTACGGGCGCCGAAGGCGTGGTGACCAGCCAATCCGCCACAGCCGTGGCAGACCGGCACCCCTCCCAACGTGGATGCCAACACATTAGCCAGGCCGTAAGTCACACCGATACGGCGGACGCTGACCTTGCGCTGCGGGAACAGGTCGCGGATTGTCTGCTGCGTAGCGATGACGGAGTTGGATAGTGACAATGGAAGCTGTGGGATCGCCAGCACGAACAGGCCGGTCCAGATCGCGTCCCAGGTCGGTACATGCACCGCCGGTTCCGGGAGGCGGGCCGCCCACTGAAGCCCGGCCCATTCGATGGCGGTCACCGAAGCATACACCGCACCTAGGACGATCACGGGCAGCGATGCGGGCATGGTCCGGTTGCGCCAGAGCAGGATGATGATAATAAAACACACCCCCGCCAGGATGTAACCGTTGACCCCGAGTGCCGGCACGTAATCACGAAGGGCCATTGACGCCAGTTTCAGCCCCAGGCCTAACTGCACTCCTCGAACGACGCTCTTGGGGATGACCCGAGCCAGCCAATCTAGGAGGCCGGTCAGGCTGAGCACGAGCATGATCGCCGCGATCGCCAACCCCGCCCCAAACAGCACCGGCCCACCGATCTGTTGCGTAATGACGATGACCGCCATCGCTTTGAGCGGCTGCATCGGCATCGGCAGGCCATAAATCAGGCCGGTCAGTACTTGAAGGAGGCCGAAGACCATGAACACGTTGGCGGCGTCCAGACCGGCGGCGGGGATCATGGCAAGAATCAATGGCAGATCGGTCCCGATATCGCCAAAGCTGCCAGCCAGTTCGTTCCGGTCGAACCTGACCCGGTCGCGCCAGAATCGCTTACCCGGCCGGGGGGCGGCCTGTTCCTGCCTGGTCATCCGGACTTCCTTGATGGACTGAACATGCGCATGCTCGCCCCCGTTGGCCTACAAAGGGCACTAAGTTATCAAAATTACACGGTTTCGGCATGGGCAAAATCGGCCACAAGTCGCGTCGGTCCATGCCTAAGATTAAAATGGATCTTTTACTTGATCCGCCCTCTCGCATGTATCACCCGCTTATGACGATGCCACAGAATCAACACGGGTCATCGACACCGGCACCGACCGGCGGGGAATCCCATGTGATGCGCGCCGATCAGGTGGGATCCAATACCCCATCGACCGCCAACCGACCTCCATCCCCACCCCCCATCAGTGGAAGGACCAAGGGTGATCGGTTCGGCTCGGAGCAACCGAAACCCACAAGAAGGTCCCCCCAGGAACGAGACCGCCCCGTCGCCTGGCTGGTTCTGTTGGCACTTGTCGGGCTGGGGGCAGTTCCGATTTTCACCCTGCTCAAGGCTGACCGGGTCCTGAGCGAAACCCAGATTACTTTGCTGGAACACGCCGACGAGGCTTGGCGGTACCGGGAAACGATGTACCCGGAGCAGTTAACGATCGAATCGCTGGTGCCGTTCTATCAAGGCCGGCCGATGCTAGAGGAACCGCCGGGAAACATCTGGTTGTATGAGCTGGCATTCCGGTCGTTGGATCCCAAAACGGCAACACAAGATCAACTGCTGGATCAGATGCGCACGGTCAGCGCGATATTCGGGCTGCTGACGATCGCGGCGGTCTTCTGGGCGGGTTTTTCGATCGGCGGATTGAAGACGGCGTCATTCTCCGCCCTGGTGTGCCTGGCTTGTCCTGCCCTGATGTATTTTTCAAAGAAGGGTACGCCTGACATCCCCTTGATCGGCATACAAACCCTGTCCATCGCGGCGGCTCTGTGGGCGCTTCGACCGCTTCGGCCAACCCCGACGTTATGGCGTCAGGCGATCGGTTGGGCAACATGCGGTGTGATGATGGGGATGGCGGTTTATATGCAAGGACTGGTCACCGTGC
>CAZJCN010000109.1:0-8818 GCA_964544195.1 uncultured Phycisphaeraceae bacterium
ACCGGTCCCGCGGAAGCCGTCCCTGCCGCCTCAGACCGGAAAAGCGTGAAGTTGCAGAGAAACAATCCAACACAAAACGAAAGTCGAAATCATGATATGTAACAGATGCCAAGCCTAGACGACATACATGGAACGATCACATGATAAGGAGGGGCTTCACCCGTCCCGCACACTGGATCGCGCCGATCGGATATCCACCGCACTGACAGGCCAGCGACAGACCCCGATTTCTGCCCTCCAGCCCCCTACCATACGTCTGATAATATCCGTTATGTATAATTGGGCGTGTCTGTGGCGGGGGGGATTGATACCGAGTCCCATCCCGCCAAACCTGACGGATCACTCACAAGGATCATGCTGTTTTACGTTGCGATATTGGGGAGCGATTCAATACGTCATCTCGCGTCGAAGCAACCGTAGTCATCACTTCGTCGATCAGATCATCCGGGACATTCAGTTCTTTCAATGTGGCCAGCAGATGCCCGGCAACCGCGTTGAAATGAGAATCGTTCAACCCCTTCTCGACAAGGTGCTGGTGAGCCTTACGCAAGTCCTTGCCCTCATACTTGACCGGACCCCCCAAAGCATATGCCAGGAATATCTTTTGTTTGCTTCGCTGCCGATCCATATTCACATCGGCGAAAAAGTGATTAATCGAAGGATCATCCAATACCTTTTTGTAGAAGATGTCAACCGCAGCGTCCAAAGCTTCCCGTCCGCCGATACGTGAATACAAGCTATCTGACATGTTGAGCTCCTGATACTAGGACCGAACTTATGACCTGTATCGGAAGCCTTCCAAAGCGAATCAAGTGTGCTATCCATGATTCATCGAAACAAGAGAAAGCTTGTAGGCCCGATAACCGAAAGGTGAAGATGAAAAGGGCGTTCCTCTACTCATCTGAATGTAGAATCTCGTTGACACGTCTAAATGTCGCCCGGGTGATCGCCATCATGACGTCGGGCGGCCAGTCCAGCGTCGGGTCCTGCTTGTACTTGTCAGGCACGACCGCCAGGGAAAAATCCCGAACTTCCTGCTCGACCTTCATCCGTCGTTGTTGCGCCAGCTCCGGCCGATCTCCGGGGATCGGATCGTTCAGGTCGTACGCCAGCAACAGCGTGGTGACCTGCCAATCGAAATACCCTTGTAAAGGATTATCAACATGGGATGAATCTTCAGTCATGGCACCGGCCTCTCAGTCATGGGGTTAGTTTTCCAACGCCTCGATTGCCTCGTCGATGGTGAACCGGTTTTCGTACAGGGCCTTACCGACGATTACGCCTTGGATGGGCAGGGTACGCAGGGCGCGCAGATCCTCAAGGGTTCCCACGCCACCCGAAGCCACCACCGGCACATGCGTGGCTTCCGCGATCTGTCGGGTCGCATCAAGGTTCGGACCCTGGAGGGTGCCGTCGGTCGCGATGTCGGTGTAGACAATAGCCGCCAACGGCCAGTCGGTGACTTGCCTGGCGATGTCGATGGCGGACTTGTCCGAAGTCTGTTCCCAGCCGTCGGTAGTGGCTTTGCCCTGCTTGGCGTCGAGGCCGAGGACCAGGCGTCCGCGATAGGTCGGGTTACCCATCAGGGCTTCGAACCACGACCAGTTTTTCAGGGCCGCGGTTCCGACCACCACCCTCTGCACGCCGGCATTCAGGAGCGTATCGATGACCGATTCGGACCGCACCCCCCCACCGACTTCGACCTTCAGTCCGGTGTGTGTGCAGATCCGTTCGATCAGCGGAGCGTGGGTCAGCTTCCCGGTCCGGGCGCCATCGAGGTCGACGATATGCAGCCAGGTGGCGCCGGCATCCCGGAACCGTTTGGCCTGTTCCACCGGGTCGGCATCGTAGGTCGTCTGGCGGTCGTAATCGCCTTGGGTCAGACGGACAACCTGGTTGTTACGAAGATCGATTGCAGGGAATAGATACATGGTTTGGTCAGGAATCAATGAATGTCGGTTCAGTTTATCAGTTCAGAGTCAACCATCATTAAGCAGACCGTCACTCCAAGGGCGCACCAGTTCGTCGCCGGGGTGTTCGTAATGATGTCGAGCGAGTTGAACATACTCCTCAGCGAGTTTACGGATCATTTCACGTTCTTCTTCCGTCGTCTGCCGGACGATCTTGCCGGGGATCCCCATGACGACGCTGTTGTCAGGCACGATCATGCCTTCGGTGACCAAAGCCCGGGCGGCGATCAGGCAATGTCTGCCGACCTCGGATCGGCCGAGCAGAACTGCGCCCATGCCGATCAGGGTGTGGTTTCCGATCCGTCGGCCGTGGACGATCGCGCCATGACCGATGACGACGTGTTCACCGATGTCGTTGGGGACGCCGTGATCGCAGTGAACCAGCGTGTGTTCCTGGAGGTTGGTTCCTTTTCCGATGGTGATGGGGGCGACGTCACCCCGGACCACCGCCCCGTCCCACAGGCTCACGTCCTGGGCGATGGTGACCCGGCCCATCACACGGGCGGTATCCCGCATGTACACGCCTTGAATCCTTTTCATACCCATACCGATATCCTAGCGGAAAGACGGGTGAATGGTGTTTGCGAATCGGCTGGGTTGTCCGGCATGGAACAGGCTCTATGATGATCGACAGGGAGCGTATGCGAGGCACCACGTTCAACAAACTGGCGGTCGTCTGGTTCGCGTTGTGGTTCGGGGTCATCGTGCCCGGGCACAAACGCGGATTGGTGCTGCTTCCCGGTGCGGAACCGCCCGCCCCGACCCGGTCGGCTCCCGAAGAGGCACCTTGCCCGCTGGCTTCCATCATGGGAACCAACGGGTCGTGTTGTCCGTCGTCGAGCAAGCCGACGGGTCCAGCCCCCATGCCGGTGACGCATTGCGCGATGTGCTACCTGATGGGTGTGCTGGATGTCCCGCCGCCGCCGGACCTGGCACCGAAGCCACAGGAGTTGGTCGAGGTGCTGCCGTGGCCTGAGCCGATTGAGGTGGTCTATGCCCGATCGAAGCCGACCTATCAAGGCCGCGCCCCACCGGTAGCCTGATTCGATTCTTCATCGTGTCGTGTGATCAAGCGTTCGTTGACGCATGCGCAGATGTCATGCGCCAAACGCGAAGTGCCGGGTCTGTATGTCCGTATGGACTGATCCCGACCAAACAAAACTTACAACTCAAAGGAAACTGATTTATGTCAGCTTACTCTTTCAGCCGTGTCACGGCTGTACTTGTCTTACAGCTATGGCTTGCCCAGATGTCGAGTCTTGCATCGTCGCTTCCTCCCAATCCGGGTATGACCAGCGGGCAGCCCGGCGAGATGGGGATGTATCACGCCGAGATTTCGATTGATTCCTCGAACCAGGTCATAGTACATCTGACCCCCGGGATGTCCCCAGCAGGGAACACGCCCGCCCTGCCGTTGAAGTTCACACCCGATACCCACCCGGACTACTCTGACGAAACCGCCTCCGGCGGGCCGAACTGGTCGATTCTGAACGGGAAACACTACAACGCTCAGCTCGGTTGGCTGGCGGGTGATGCGGGCAACTGGACCGTGCCCAACGGCTCCGCGATCTGGATCGAAACGCAACAGGTCGTCGGCCCGGGAACACTGGAGGTCTACGAAGGGGGACAGGGCATGACCTCCCCCCTGCTGCCGATGAATAGCCACACGCTTGCTCCGATCCTGGGCATCGGTCAGCCCTGGAAATGGTTTGATCCACTGATCGTGGCATCCAACACGACGCCCCCGTTCCCGGCCAGCGGCTCGGGGATCATGGTTCATAACTGGTATGCCACGCAGACCGCGGGCCACTACGAAGCGACATACCGCGTCTATGTCGGCGATGCACAGACAGCCGAACCGGACCCGGCCTACGAGCCGGCGCAGGTCACGGTGAGCTGGGTGCCTGAGCCTCATATCGGCGCGTTGATGTTGTTGGGCGTCCCCGCCCTGCTTCGGCGCCGGACTGATAACCGTACTGTTTGATCAGGAGTAATTCTGATGTCTTCATGCACGAAAGACATCGGCCGATTGGGTGTTCTTGCCGTGTGTGTCCTGTTGCTTGCATGCAACGGGACACACGGGCAGACACTCGGTGGGCTGATGAGTCACGTCAATATCGGAGTAACAGCCGGGCAGGTGCTGGTGTTCAAGGACGACCCGGCCCTCATACCAACCATGATCGGGCCGGATCGGTACGATCCCCCCTTCTCGGTATTGAACGGCAAAGGTTACAACGCGCAGTTCGGGTGGACCGCTTTGTTCCCGTTCGACCTTCAGGGAGACCTGATCTGGATCGAGGTCTTGGATCAGTCGGACGGGCTGTTAACCTTCCAAGGCGGCTATGCGACCGACACCGGGGGAACCGGGGTGCCCGACCCCGGCGATCAGGCCATGGTGCCGATCTTCGGCACGTTCGGCTCACCCACTATCTGGTCGTGGTCGGGTTCGATGACGCACAACTGGTACGCCGCGAGTGTGCCCGGTTCCTACTATGCCACGTATCGTGTCTATGTAGGGGACCCCAACGGCATCGTCAATCCCGCCTACACGCCGGCCGAGGTGACCTTCGAGTTTTTCAACCCAGTAGCTTTACTTGTCGGCGACCTGAACACGGATGGGTATGTCGGGATCGCGGACCTGAACCTGGTGCTCGGTCACTGGAACCAATCCGTCACGCATGGCGATCCGTTGTCCGGCGAAGTGACGGGCGATGGTTATGTCGGGATCGAAGACTTAAATGCCGTGCTGGGAAACTGGAACGCGGGAACACCCCCACCGTCTCAAGCGATGTCAATTATTCCTGAGCCTGCCGCCGTCATCTCCTTATCGATGATGGTCCTCATATGGAGGCGTGATCATGGCGGGTAGAGCTTGTCGGCACAGAATCGGATTTACGTTGATCGAACTGCTCGTGGTGATTTCCATCATCGCCCTACTGATCGGGCTGCTTTTGCCGGCCTTGGGAGCGTCTCGCAAACTTGCCCGACGGATACAGTGCATGACCCGGATGACTCAGGTGGGGATGGCGATGGGGATGTATACCAGCGCGAATGATGAGTATTTCCCGCCGAGTGTGCATTCTTTCCGTGTGGCTTCACCGATCGCTGCCTGGGATGTACAGCTTGGACCCTACCTGGGTTATCCGTCTTTTGCGTCGGACCCGTTGGCGATCAACATCTACACCAGTCCCGACCTGCTCCGATTACGATCCACAGCCTACCGATGTCCGGAGGATGAACGCGACGCGCCGGACCCACCCTATGCCCCGCCGGATTCACACCTGAGCTTCGGCAAGAATGTTTATTTCGAGCTAAGGCCCGATGCGCCCGATCCACAGGAAGCGGTCGTATTGGACGGCAGGACGTGGCATCGGACGGTTGATCTGCCTCAGCCGAGCGCCACCGTCCTGTTTGCCGAAATCGGCGGCGGTGAGTTCGGGATCGATCATGTGATGGCACATTTCTGGCGCCTTGGCCGGAGCGAGCCCGGTGACGGTCTGGCCCTGATGCGTCATGGTGGCCCGATGAACTTTGTCTATGCAGACGGCCATGCGGAAGGCCAACCGTTTGAAGCTACGTATCTGGAAACAGAGGAAATCGATCGATGGAACCCGGCCACCGCGAGGTGACAATTATCGAGAGGATTGGCAATCACTGCCGTCAAGTACCGGCACGGACCGTGGGCTGTCTTCACCACGCAGCCATAGGGTGTGTGCCCGCTGCTGTTCATCCGGCTGCGGGTAATCGAGCCGGTAATGACATCCTCGGCTCTCCTTGCGTTGAAGCGCCGCACGGGTGATCAGCATGCCTACTGTCAGGAGGTTTTGAACTTCCCACCCGGCACGATCATCAAAGATTTTGTCCAGCGTGTATCGAGCCCAGAAGTCGAACATCTCCGTCACTTCCGCCAATCGTTCGCCCTGCCGTTCGATGCCGACGTGGCGCCACATCACGCTCCGAAGACTGGACCGGACGTCGGCCAGGTCCAGCTCGGACCGGTCACTGGGCCGGATGTCGGAGATCACTTTGACCGGGGCCTGTGCTTTGTCCCCGTTAATGACTTCGGAGCACGCGCGTCCGACCCGTTCGCCAAACACCAGGCCTTCAAGCAGGCTGTTGCTGGCCAAACGATTGGCCCCGTGCAGGCCGGTGCAGGCGATCTCCCCCGCCGCATACAGGCCGTGGATATTGGTCCGCCCCATTTCATCCGTACGGATCCCGCCGATCATGTAATGAGCCGACGGGTGGATTGGGATGGGCTGTGTGGTGGGGTCGATATCGAATCGTTTGAGTACTCGGTCGATCCCAGGAAACCGACGGGCGAAATGATCGCCGAGGTGTCGAACGTCAAGATACACATGTGTGTGGTTGGTCGCCGCCATCTGTTTGAGGATGGACCGGGCAACGATGTCGCGTGGCGCCAGCTCGCCCCGTTCGTCGTAATCCTTCATGAAGCGGTAGCCGTTGCGGTCGATCAGGTACGCCCCTTCGCCGCGCACGGCTTCTGAGATCAGTGATCGGCTGGCACCGGCGACATACAACGTGGTGGGATGAAACTGAACGAACTCGAGATCGGCCAACTCGGCCCCGGCTCGGTAAGCGATGGCCAGCCCGTCCCCGGTCGCGGCGGCGGGGTTGGTGGACTCACGATACACCTGACCGCATCCACCGGTCGCTAAAATAGTGGCCTTAGCCCAGATAACCTGCAAACCGTAGCGAGGATGGTGCGTGATCGCGCCCAGACACTGCGGCGGTTGGCCGTCGAGGGTGATCAGGTCCAGCACAAAACAATGATCGAACAGCCGCACACGATCGAGGCCGCGGGCCTGACGGTCGAGAGTCATCGCCAGTTCTCGGCCGGTCGCGTCCCCGTCGGCATGGACGATTCTGGGGTGACTATGTCCGCCCTCACGTCCGAGCGCCAACTCCCCCCCGTCCTTGCGGTCCAGTTTCATGCCCCAGTCGAGCAGTTCCTCGATCCGTTCGCGTGCCGCTTGGGCCACCTGCCGAACGATCGGTTCGTCACACAGCCCGGCCCCCGCGATCAGCGTGTCTTTGACATGGTCGTCGATGCTGTCCTGCTCGTCGATGACCACGCTGATCCCCCCTTGCGCCCAGTACGTGTTGGAATCCTTGATGTCTCCTTTAGCGGTGACGATGACGTCCCCGTGTTCGCTGGCGGCGATGGCAGCCCGAAGTCCGGCCACGCCTGCACCGATCACGAGCGTGTCGGTGAATATCTGCGGCAACAGGGTTGCGCGGAACGGGATCAGGTATCGACGATCATCAAACATGTGGAATCATGATGTTGACGGAAGCATGAAGTGTCATGTCACAATCATCCAACCCCGACGATGCCGGGAAGGAACCGTGTTCCTTGTTATGGCAGAGTTCCTCCATCGGAAAATGGGGCGGAGGGCAGCGGGACGCCGTATTCGGTCAGCAGTTTTCGGATTTCTCCGGGCGGCTCATAAATGAGTCGGCCTTCGACTTGATACGTCAATTGATCGGGTATCTGGCTCAAGGCAAAAGCCGCGGGGAATGTCAGGGTCTGTGTTCCCATGGCCGGGAGGGTGGCCTTGGGCAGGTCTGTGAATTCAAAGGGTTGGCCACCACTTAGCGCCACCTTGTATTCCGCACGAACGATTGGCAAGGCGACTTCGTTGGGATTCTCGGCTGTCACCGTGACCAGCACGCGCACCCCTTCATCGCTGGTCGAGTCGATCCGGACCGCATCCACTTTCGCGATGACCTGTTTCAGGTTGCTGCTGCATCCGACGAGTGTCAGTGCCAGACAGCAGACTCCAAGCGCCATGCGCCACATGCTTTGCTCCTTATTCCCGCTCTGCATGGGACATAGGATAGGCGATCCGGCAAATCTCGGCTAACTTCCCGGCTCAGCAGTTCATCCCCATGTCAGGCTTCCCGGTGCCGGACTGAACAGCCTCCACCGCCTCCGGCTCCAACACCCCACGGACCTTCGGCCAGAGCAACGCCGCTTCAATGATCATCCACGCTTCAAGCAGTAACGTCGCGATGGCGATCACGATGAGGGGCCAGTTCGGTCGTTCCGCCGCCAGCCAGGCCGGGTGTTCTTCACTACCGACAAACAACTGCCAACCCATCGCCCAGGCCGGCATCACGAGCATGAACAGCATCGGCAGCACGAGGAACCAGATCGGCTTGTTCCGCCGCCAGAGGTAGAACCCGATGACGAGGAAGGACAGGCCGCCCAGCAGTTGATTGGTGGCTCCGAACATCGGCCAGAGGATCATCCCACCCTTGCCAGCGCCGGCCCACGACCACTGCCCCCCGGCCGGTGGCATGGCTGCGATGATGGCGGCTACCGTGATCGCAAACAGCGTCGCTCCGTGCTTGTTGCGAAGCCATGCGATGGGATTAAGCCCACTGAGGGACGATGTACCCGTTTCCGTTGTGCCTGCCTGTTGCGGGTCGATTTCATTGCCGCAACCGGGACACTTGCCGGACACGACATGGGTGATATTGGTCTGACAGTTCGGGCATCGGCGTAACGAGTTGGTGAGCTGGAAGGTGGCGGCCAGTTCCTGCACGACGTAGCGTTGTAACCGGCAGGCTGTGTCGAGCGTCGTCCCGGCAAACGAGGCGACCAGCACGCCCATCAGGGCTACCGCCACATTACCGGGTATCCCCATGGACTTCAGGAAGTTGGCCGAACCGTCAACGAACGCCCCGACCTTCTGCGCTAATCCGCCGGCGGCGGTCCACGAGGTATATCGAGCCGCCCATGCCTCGTGGCCGAACGCCATCGATCCGTCTTTGAGTACGATCCCCAGCCCCAGCCCCGCGACACAAGCGAGGATGACGAT